>JBOGXG010000289.1:0-19269 GCA_050694195.1 Actinomycetota bacterium
CGCCGGATCCCGAAATCGCAGGCGCATCTCGGGCCGACGGCCATCCTTTAGGGGATGGCAACCGTTGCATTAAGCAGCGACAGTTAATTGGTTTCCCAGAGGATTGACGAGGTCACACCGGGAGTCCTCGGCTCGCTTCTCCTGTCTTGGTCGATCAAGGTCGATACCAGTTCAGCCCCATGATCGGACCTGTTGTCAATGTCCCGACATACCTTAACGACGGGAGAGGCCTCTGGCTTCCCACCCTCCCGATACTCGGAAAGGTCGCCCGGCTAGTTGAGGCGGGGGGCACCCACGAGCTTCGAGATTAGACCCTCGTAGTCGGTGCCCTCGGGGGCGTCCTTGACGCAACCCATCATGCAGCCGTCCACGAAGGCCCCGTAGGCGATGCCGTCGGGGCCGATCTCGACGTCGATGAAGTCGTACACCTCCTTGCATCGCCCGGGACCGCACCGTTGTGTAACGAGGGGATCCTTCGGGTCGTTGATCGTGCCCGTGTAGAAGGTTGGGTTCTTCGAGAGGGCGCTATCGCTGACCGTCACGTATGCGTTCCACGTCGTCTTCTCGTATTCCTCGTTCTCACATTCCCTCTTGCACTTCGGGAACGGCGAGTTGGAAGACCCGTAGTACACGAAGGCGATCTTGCCCTTCCCCCTTGCGTCGATCTGAGGGAGGTTCGTCTCATTGAGCCCCGGAGGGCTCGCGATCACGGGCTTGCTCCACGTCTCGCCCTCGTCCCTGGACACCGAAAGGTACATCTGACGAGTCTTGGCGGAGTGCCATAGGTAATACACGTTGCCCTTCTCATCCGTGGACACGCTCGGATGACCGGCTCCCCCGGTCGGCTGGCTCGTGCTGCGGATCTTCTTCGAGATGATCGCCTCGGTCCACGTGCGCCCTTCGTCCTTGCTGATCGCGAGCCTCGGCGACCCGCAGTACTCGCGCGGGAGATAGACCACACCGTCGTTAGAGACCGCTCCGTGTCCGTGCAGTCCGCCGCAGACACCCTCGACGCCGAATCCCGAGTCACTGTTGCCCGGCTCGGCCCCTGCGAAGGCAGGAGAGCCCGTCGGGTGGAAAGTGATCCCGCCGTCGAGCGACTTCGAGCATGCCGACGAGGCCACATCGTTCCAGCAGTAGTAAACGATGTTGGGGTATCCGACCGTCGGGCTCTGAACCGGGGGTCCCGAGAAGAGCGTCTGATGGTCGTTCACCGGGCGACCGCAGGAAAGCGGATTCGTGATCCAGGTCTCGCCGCCGTCGTCGCTGAACGACATATACGAACATGCGAGCGTCAAGTCGATGGTGAAGATGCGTGCATTGTCGCCGTCGACCCGATCATCGACCCAGACGTACGGATCGAGCGTGAGCGGCATGGCGTTGCGGTCGAGGACGCGGGGCGACTTGTTCTCCCACGTCTTGCCGCCGTCGGTCGATTGCAGGATCTGGGTACCCGCTTGCCCGCCGATGGAATCGAAGCCTGCTGCTGCATAGAAGATGTCTCCGCCTGGATCGACGCCGAGGGTGGGTTCGAGGGCATGGCCCCCGACCGAATAGGTTTCCGCGACGGGACGAGCCTTCGAACCGACCGCCTTGCCGTTCCGATGAACGATCCCCTTGCCGCTCGGCCGCGCGTTGCTGTCTGCCTGCGCGGTCAGACCGATGGTCATAAGCATCGCGATCAGTCCTGCCGCCAGGAGCGCGGTCGTCTTGCGGGTCGTGCGAAGTCTCATGTCTCCCCCGGGTCGCTTTGTCCGATTCGTGAACTATCGGAAGGTTCTCCGACGACCCGCGAATACCTCCCCATCCGGGGGAAGAGCGCTGCGCATGGAGGTGCCTACGCTGCGTGCTGTGGCCGGCCGCTCGCGTCGTCGTGCTCCGTCCGCGGAGCTTGGGCGCGCCTCCGGGCAAGCCGATCCATGAGTGCGAACGAGGGAGGGGTGGCGGCGGCGCAGAGGCAGAAAACGGCGATGTAAGCGTCCCCTTCGAGGTGGACCTCGGCGGCTACGACACCGACCGCTATGGGGACGGCGGCGATGGCTCGAGCGACGATCGCCTCGCCGTACGCCTCTCGATACGGAGGGATCACGACCGCGCTGACGAGCGCGACGCACAGCCACAGCGGGATCCCCAACCGGTCGGCAACCGCAAGGACTGGTCTCGTCAGGACGGCGGCGACCACGGCCCCCGATACCAGTGCGATGCCGAGGCGGGCCATCCACCCTCTTTCGCGGGGCTCCGCCACGACCGATTCCCACGCGAACAGCATCCCCACGCCCACGACGAAGGACGCTATCCCGGGCGACAACCGGTCGAACGCGGCGCAGGCATCTTCGGCGCATGCGACCAGCGATATGTCGAGTCCCTTGACGAACAGGAAAGCGCCGGCCACCAGCAGCCAGACTCCGATCACGCCCGCCATCACCCGTTCGGCTGAGCTCGACATGCGTCCAGCTTAAGTCTGGGTCGCCCGTCGGGCGGAGGGTTTGGCCGGCTTCGGAGATCTAGATAGTTGCGCTGGAGAGTTCGGATACGCCGAGGAAGCGGTTCAACGCGTCGAGTGTGGCGCGCGCGATCGCATCGTGCTCGTCGGTGTGAACGAGGGCGCTTCCCACCAGTCGGTCCGACTCCCGGTCCAGGAATACGAGCGCCAATGCGCGATCGCCTTGCCGGATGATGTTGACGGCCTCAACCTCTACGGGGAACGCAAGGAGGTCCTTCAGCCCGACGACGATCGCCCGGGCAACGGAACGGTGCTCGAACAATTGGCCGGGATGGCTCTCGCTCTCGCCGATGAGTACGTCCCCCGGCATCTCGAGCGTGACCCTCGTCTTGAAGGCGGACTCCGACCGTTCGGTCATGATCGATGCAAGGCGCCTCCGGGCGGGCCGCGGCGGGGCCTTCTCGGGGTCACCACCGGCGCGCAGGATGTGGATGATCCCGGGGTCGAGTTCCGCACCCAGTTCCCCGGCCGCGAGCGACCTGATCTCGCGGATCGTCGATTCGGTGTGGCGTTCGGGCATCACGAGCACGCGAACGGACCTGATGCCCTCGTCTTCCGCTTCGACCTTGGCCCCCCGCACCCCCGGCAAGGTCAAGATCAATTTCTCTAGATGCAATGCAGTCCGTAGATAATCGTTGGCCGCCACGGTGTCCCCTTCGAGATTCATCGACCCTCTGTTCGCCACGGAAACGGCCATTTCCTTCCAGTCGACCCTGGCTTGCTCTGTTATTACCCAAGATTAAGCGTGAATACCTGCGTTCTCCCGGCTTCTACCTACGTCGTCCCAACTCCCGTCTCATGCGGCGCTCGTCCTCGGCTTTGGCCATCGATCGACGTTTGTCGTGGATCTTCTTACCCCTCGCCACGGCGATCTCCGCCTTCGCGAGGCCGTGATCGAAGTACAGCCGCAAGGGTACGAGGGTGCGGCCCTCCTGGGCGACCTTCGCCTCCAATCGAGCGATCTCCCCCCGGTGGAGCAAGAGCTTGCGAGGGCGCATTGGGTCATGGTTTGACCTATTTCCATGAGAATAGGGTGCTATGTGAGCCTGTAGCAGCCACGCCTCCCCGTCGCGCACGATCGCATAGGCGTCGGAGAGGTTCGCCTTCCCGTCGCGACACGACTTGACCTCGGTGCCGACGAGCGCCAGGCCCGCCTCAAGCGTCTCTTCGATCAAGTAGTCGTGACGCGCCTTGCGATTCTGCGTGATCAGTTTCCTGCCGGTTGGTTTGTCGGACACTTAACCGCGCGCGCCGGACTCCGACAGCACGATCCCCTTCAAGATGTCGACGGCCCTCTGGTACTGCACGTCGGGACTCGCGTCCACCCTTACGTCGGGATCGATGCCCTCGCCGTTGATGTCGTCGCCGTCGGGAGTGAGGTACGCGGCGGTTGTGAACTTGAGAGCCGACGTATCCGGCAGCGGGATTATCTCCTGCACAGATCCCTTCCCGTAGGTTGTCGTGCCGATGATCACCGCACGGTCGCGATCCTTGAGCGCGCCGGCAACTATCTCGGACGCGCTGGCCGTACCTTCATTGACGAGAACGACAAGCGGAACGTCCTCGAAGGCTTCACCCTCGGCGTCGTACACAACATCCTCGTTCGTGTTGTCGCGGTAAGTGACTATCTCTCCGTCTTCGATGAACACGCTCGCGACTTCGATCGCCTCCGAGAAGAGTCCCCCTCCGTTGTCCCGCAGATCCAGAACGAAACCCTCGGCCCCTTCGTCGATGAGCTCCTGGACCTCCTTCCGAACCTGAACCCCGGCGTTCCGCGCGAAGCCCAGCAGACGGATGTAGCCCAGATCCTCTGCGGTCAACCGAGCCTGCAGGTTGGGGAGATCGATCTTCGCCCGGGTGATCGTGAAGTCGAACGTCTCGCCGTCGCGCGAGATCTGAAGGGTGACCGCGGTCCCCTCCCGGCCCTTGATGAGGCCGACCGCCTCGTCCGTTGTCATCTGCCCGACCGCGGCCCCGTCGATCGCTTCGATGGTGTCGCCGCGCTGGAGCCCGGACCCGCTGGCCGGTGTCGAGGGAAGGACCGACACGATCTCGAGGGCACCGTCCTTCACCTTCAACCACACACCGATCCCCGAGAATCTCCCCGTCGTCAGCTCACGGAGCGACCGGTACCCGCGAGGTGAATAGAAGAACGCGTAGGGATCGTCCGTTTTGCGCAGGACATCGACCATCCCCTTGATCGCCCCCCGCGCCAGCGCGTCGGCATCCGGCGGTTCCACCGCGGTGGACATGATCCGGTCGAATGCCTCCTGAACCAGGCCGAGCCCGTCGCCCGGGACGTCACCCGTCGTGACCAGGATCCGGCCCTCGTCCCGCTTGCCGAGAGCGAATCCGGCGGAGAACAGAGCGAAGGAAGCAACGAACGCAGCCAGGCTGAGGACCAGGTACCTCTGCCAGCGCTCCATGGCTCTTAGGGTAGTTGGATTGCCGGTGAACGCGAACCTGCTACTGCAGGTACGGCATCGGATCGACCGGCGACCCGTTCACACGGACCTCGAAGTGAAGGTGCGGCCCCGTGCAGTATCCGGTGCATCCGACCGCCCCGATGGGGGATCCGCGCCCGACGCTTTGGCCCGAGCCTACGGAGTAGGCGGAAAGGTGGTTGTAGGTCGTGGCGACGCCGCCACCGTGATCGAGCACGATGACGTTGCCGTAGCCGCTCATCACCCCCACGTAAGTGACCGTGCCCTCATCGGCGGCTATCACCGGGGCACCGTAAGGAGCACCGATGTCGATGCCGGCGTGCAGCCTCTGGTCCCCGAAGATCGGATGGGTACGCCAGCCGTAGGGGGACGTCAACGGTCCCGCCGCCGGCCACAGGAACTGTCCACCACCGGTCGGTAGAGGGCCGGCCGCAGACGACCCCGCCGACGCGAGAAGCGCCTCGATCTGTCGAGACGCCCTCTCCTCGAGCGCCTCGAAGTGAGCCTTCTTCCTCTTGATCGAGGCGAGGATCCGCCCCTTCTCGTCGAGGACCTCCTCGCGTTCCGCGAGAGCAGAAGCGTGTTCGGCACGCACGCGCGCCACCGCGGTTCGGTCGGCCTCGAGCTGGCTCTTGGCCTCGGCTATCTCATGTTGCTTCTCGAGGATGAGCTCGCGGCGGTTCTCGGTGTCGTCCCGCAGCACCTCGATCTCCGCAACCAGTTCGGAATCGGCGTCCAGCGCCGACTCGTAATAGGCCTGACGATCAACGAGGTCGTTGAAGGTCTCGGCGGAAAGGAGTCCGTCGATGTACGCAGCGGGCCCCGCCTTGTACGTGGCGATCGCCCGCTCGGTGAAGAGGTCGGTGCGGTCGTCGAGGCGATGCAGAACCCGCTGAAGGTCGGAAGTCAGAAGCGCGACCCGCTGCTGAGCCTCGGTGAGATCGTCAGTCACCTCTTCGATGCGCTGGTCGAGCGTCGCAAGCTCGGCATCCAGATCGGCGACCTGGCCTTCCACTTCGGCCCGCTTCTCATCGAGTTCGGAGATGCGATCGAGGACCTTCTGTTGAGCGGCGGACAGCTCGTCCTGGCGCTCTTGGGCGTGAGCCTTCTTCCGCTGCGCCTCTTCGAGGTTCTGGGGGTCGGCCCCGGCGGGGAGCGCCAAGGCGGTTATCCCGAGGACGAGCGCGACGAGAGCGATCATCACCCTCTTCACTCTTCGCCCGTCCCTCATCTCCACCATCCTATGTAACAGAAATCACATGAACAACATGAGCAACATCAGGGGTGCCCTGCCTCCCCCCGTAATGTCGACGTTCGGACGGGGGCGCTTGAGTCCCGGCGGCGGCGAAACGCGTAGAAAGTCGGATTCGCGCCCGTCTCGATTCCCTAGGTGGTTGCGTTGCTAGACCTCGAGGAACCGGCGCAGAGCCATCGTGGAGCCGACCAAACCGACGATCGCGGCGACGCCGGCGAGCAAGAGCAGGACGCCGGCGATCTCCCCTGCGGAGAACGTAAGGACGGGACCCATGAACGGGATCGCGTCGCCGATGCGGGAGAACAAGAGCGCGTTGCCGCCGAGGACCACGGCCCCCGAGATGAGCGCACCGGCGAGGGCCGCGAAAACCCCCTCGAGCATGAACGGGATCCGGATGAACCAGTTCGTGGCACCCACGAGTTTCATGATGCCGATCTCATCGCGTCGCGCGTAAATCGCGAGTCGGATGGCGTTCGCGATCAGGGCGGCGGCGGCGACCATCAGGATCAGCGACATACCGAACGTGATCGTGCGGAGGAGAGAGTTCACCTGTAAGAGTCGCTTGATGATGTCGCCACCGAAACGGATCTCATCGACGCCGGGCGCTCCCTGGATCCGCGCGGCCACCTCTTCGGTGAACTTGGCATCGGTCAGCTTGATCCTCAGCGAAGCCGGGAGAGCGTCCTCGGGAAGGTTCTCGTAGAACTCCGGTTGGTTGCGGTACCGCTCGCGGAACTCGTCGAACGCCGCTTCCTTCGAGACGTAAGTGAGTTCCTCTACCTCGTCGTAGCCGGCGATCTGCTGTTGGAGAGAGGTGCGCTCCTCGGGCCCGATATCGTCCCGCAGGTAGACGGAGATCTCTACCTTCGCCTCCCAGTTAAGGGTGACGTTCTTGACCACCATCCCGAGGATCTGCACTCCGCCGAGGAGCAAGAGAGAGATGGCAACGGTCGAGATCGCCGCGATGGTCATCAAAAAGTTACGACGAAGGTTCTGAGCTGTTTCGGCTAGGAAGTACCCGATCCTCATGAACCGACTCCGTAGATCCCGCGCGACTGGTCGCGAACCAGGTTCCCGTTCTCCATCTCCACGACGCGCCTACGCATCGAGTCGACGATCGCGTGATCATGGGTGGCCATGACGATCGTCGTGCCCGTGCGATTGATCCGATCGAGAAGGCGCATGATGCCGACCGACGTTGCCGGATCAAGGTTCCCCGTCGGCTCGTCGGCGACGAGGATAAGCGGACGATTCACGAACGCCCGGGCCACCGAGACGCGCTGCTGCTCCCCGCCCGATAGCTCGTCGGGGAAGCGATCGAGTTTCTCGCCGAGGCCTACCAACTCCAGGATCTGTGGGACCTGCCGATGGACAACCGATCGCGGCCGCCCGATCACCTCCAGTCCGAACGCGACGTTCTCGTAAACGGTCTTGTTCGGCAACAGCTTGAAGTCTTGGAAGACACAACCGACGTTGCGGCGAAGATAGGGCACGCGCCAACGCGGAAGATTGGCAAGGTTCTTACCCGCGACGTAAACCTCGCCGCCGGTCGGCTCCTCTTCCTTGGTGAGCAACTTCAGCAGCGTCGACTTGCCGGACCCTGAAGGGCCGACGATAAAGACGAACTCCCCCTTCTCGATGTCGAGGGAGATGCCCTTCAGGGCCTCGATGCCGCCTTTGTATTCCTTATCAACGTCGATGAGTTTGATCATGGTTCAGAAGGGGGCTAGGCGCCCGCCGCCGCCATCCTCTCGAAGTATCGGTAGGGGTGATCTTCGCCGTGGATCTTCTCGTACTCCGCCCACGCGGCATCATAGTAAGTCAAGCCACGAGTCCTGACCTCTTCCAGAACTTCGTCGGAGATGCCGACGACCTTAAGGCGTTTGGTGAGCGAGTTGAGGGAGAACTCCCGCACGTCGAAGGGGTTGATCAACAGGTTGGGCGGCGTGTTCTCCGGCGCAACAGCGAACCGGCGGTCGGGGGCCGCCACGATGCGACAAGCCGACTCGAGGAGACGGAAGATCTGATCCTGGACGATCTCGAGGTGAGAGGGATCTCGAACGCCTGCCTCCATGAGAGCCCGGACACCGAAGTTGACGTGACGCGATTCGTCCCGGGCGACGGCGGTGAACCCTGCGTAGAAGCCGGGGAGGATGCCCATCTCGCGGACGATGCCGAGGAGGTAACGCATCCCCGTCAGCGCGAGCATCCCCTCGATCACGAGGTGATACGTCGTGATCCCGCGAACCCAGGCCCCGTAATCGTGAGGATTGAGCCGCACGTTCTCCGTCGCCTCGACAAGGTCTTCATCGAAGATCGTGCGGAAGCCACCGACGACACGATCCTTCAACACATCCAATGCCGCGCTGAGGCCGCCGGAGATCCCCACGACCTCGTCGAAGAAACGAGAGAAGAAAACCGAATGACGCGCTTCGTCGACGAGTTGAGTCGAGAGGAAGATGCGCGATGGCTCGTCTGGAGCCGCGTGTACGAGTGGCGATAACGTATCAGTCACCGCTTGTTCGCCCACGAAGAACAACGTGAACGATCGTTGAAGCTCGGTACGGAAGCCCTCGAACAGCCCGGTCATGTTCTTCCAGTGGTCGACGTCTTCGCTGAAGTCCAGATCCTGCGTCGACCAATTCTGGTTCTCCCAGCGGTGGTAGAGATCTATCGGAGTAGGTCTCGACTTCAGGAGCCAATCCATCTGGGTGTAGACATCCTCGATGTCGACACCTCGCATCTGAGACAGATCGGCGTTTTCTACGCGATCGACAACTTCGGGGGTCTCATCCATGGCAACCATGATGGCACCTTTCAGCCGACAAAGCTCGATTCTTAGAGTAGACCCACAGGTCTGGCGGGGGCCTATCCACCTGCAGCTTTCCTCTTCAATTCTGCCTCCACGAAAGCATCTAGATCGCCATCGAGGACGGCCTGCACGTTCCCGGTTTCGTACGCGGTCCGATGATCCTTCACCATCTGGTACGGATGTAGTACGTACGACCGGATCTGCGACCCGAATCCGATCTCGCGCTTCTCCTCTCCCAGAGCTGCTATCTCCGCTTCCCTCTCCTCGCGCGCCATCGCGAGGAGCCGCGACTTAAGGATGCGCATCGCGACGGCTCTGTTCTGCATCTGCGACCGCTCGTTCTGACAAGAGACGACGATGCCGGTCGGTAGATGCGTTAAGCGGACGGCGGAGTCCGTGACGTTCACATGCTGCCCTCCGGCTCCCGAAGAGCGATACGTATCGACGCGGAGGTCGTCGGGGTCGATCTCGACGTCGATGTCGCCCTCGATCTCCGGAGTTACGTCGACCGATGCGAAAGAGGTGTGCCGGCGCTTCGCTTGGTCGAACGGGGAGATCCGCACGAGACGGTGCACGCCCCTCTCCGTCGCCAGCAAACCGTAGGCGTGCCGGCCCTCGATCGTGATCGTCGAGCCCTTGATGCCGGCCTCGTCACCGGGCGTGGCTTCGACGAGCTCCGTCTTGAAACCGCGCCTCTCCGCCCAACGAAGGTACATGCGCAGGAGCATCTCCGCCCAATCCTGCGAGTCCGTCCCGCCCTCTCCCGCATGGACCTCGAGGATCGCGGGGTTCTCGTCGAACTCGCCGCCGAGGAGAGCCAGCACCTCGAGCGCGTCGAGATCGCGTTCGAGGGACTCCACCTCGACGAGAGCCTCCTTCGCGGTTGCTTCGTCGTCCTCAGCTTTCGCCAGTTCCCAGAGCACGTTGGCGTCGCTCGCACGGGCCGAGTTCCGGTCGAAGGTCGTGACGTCCTCGGAGAGTCGAGAGAGTTCCGCCATCGTTCGCTGCGCGGTCGACTGATCGCTCCAGAAATCGGGGGCCGTGGAGAGCTTCTTCAGCTCCTCCAGGCGCGCGCGCTTCGCGTCGACGTCAAAGGTACTCCTTGATCTGTCGGAGTCTCCCGTCGATAACGCTGAGTCGTTCGGTCAGGTCCTCCATGGTGGACCGACCCTACCCGACGCTATCGGGTGGAAGCACTATCCGCTGGCCCGTCCCGATGAAGCTGCGGGCGACCAACACGGTCGTGATCATCCCTGCTACCGACACCGCCCCCAAGAGCATGAAGAGCACTACCAGTTGAACCTCCGCCGCGTCTCGGGGCGAAGCGCCGCCGAGGATCATCCCGACGAAGGCTCCGGGCAGGACGATGATCCCCACATTCTTCGTGGCATCGATGATAGGTATCAGCCCCGTCGTCGCCGCCCGGCGAGCGTAGGGCCTCAGCGCGCTCTTCGCAGGAACGCCGAGCGCGAGCCGCGCCTCGACCTCGAGCGTCTTGTCGACGATCTCGTCCCGCAGTCGGGAGCCGGCCAGGGAGGTCGCGTTCATGCAGTTGCCGATAAGGATCCCGCCGATCGGGATCAGGTAGCGAGGCTCGAAGGGGAAGGCGCCCGCACCGAACATGATGACCAGGGCCAGCCCCGAAGAGGCGACTATCGAGGTCAACGCGAGCCGGAACGAGCCGGAGATGCCCGTCATCCGGCGCCCCGAGGTCCACGCGGCGACCCCCGCCATCAACACGATGAGGGCTGCCGCGAGGGGGCTCTCCTCGAATACGACGTTGATGAGCGCGGCGACGAGCACGAGCTGGACGAGAGCGCGTCCCGTCGCGAGTAGGACGTCCTTCTCCAGCTCGAGTTTGTTCCGATAGGAGACGACGAGCGCGACGATGACGAGGATGAGGGCGGTGCCGACCTCTCTCACGTGATCCCCTCCGGCCACATCTTCTCGACCTCCGAGGGGGTTCCGGTGGCGACCACCCGACCGTCTACGAGCAGGAGCGCATCCGACGCCACGCGCTGTGCTTGTTCCAGGTTGTGCGTCACGACGACGATCGTCAGTCCGTTCTGCGCCAGGGAGCCGACCAGCGACTCGATGCGAGCGGCCGCGTCCCGATCGAGGGATGAGGTGGGCTCGTCCATGAGCAGGACCTCCGGATCTCTCACCAGGGCGCGCGCGATGCATGCACGCTGGGCTTGCCCAACGGATAGCGCGGTGGAGTCCCGCTCAAGGAAGGATGCCGAGAGCCCCGCGGCTTCGAGACACGCGGTCATCTTGTCCGTGCCCACTCCGTTCAATCCGTACGTGAGGTTGGAACGCAAGCCTCCGGGGAACAGGACGGGGACCTGGAAGATCATCCCCACCCGTCGCCGCAGCGCGGTCGGTTCGAGCGAGCGAACATCGGCACCGTCGAGTAGGACACTCCCCTCTTCGGCCTCCTCCAATCGGTTGAGGCATCTCAGGAGGGAGGTCTTGCCGGCACCGGAGGGCCCCACGACGGCCGAGACGCGCCCGCGCTCGAAACGCGCGTCCACGCCGCGCAGTACGGTGCGGCCCCCGCGGGCGAGCGTCAACGACCTCACCTCGATGACCGCAGAAGGAAGCCTCTCCATTTCCGGAAGGCTACGAGGTTCTGCCCGCGAACATCCGGCCGTGTCAGGGTGGTGGGATGTCCCCTGCCGAAGGTCTCGTGGCGGACGAACGAGGTGTCGTCCGCTGTTCATGGGCCGGCGAGGACGCTCTCTACCGGAGTTACCACGATCGTGAATGGGGCCTGCCGGTGGCGGGTGACCGCGATCTGTTCGAACTCCTGACGCTGGAGGCCTTCCAGTCCGGGCTGAGCTGGCTGACGATCCTTCGGAAACGTGGATCGTTCCGCGCCGCCTTCTCCGGGTTCGCGATCGAGAAGGTCGCCCGGTACGGCGCGCGCGACGTCGATCGTCTCCTCGGCGATCCCGGGATCGTTCGGAACCGAGCGAAGATCTTGGCAACCATCAACAACGCCCAGCGGTATGCGGAACTCTTGGACGAGTTCGGAGGCCTGGCTCCGTTCGTGTGGAGTTACGAACCTCCGGACGAAACGAGGCCGAGAACGCTCACTTGGAAAACCCTGAAGGCGATGGCGACCACACCTGCCTCGAAGGCGATGAGCAAGGACCTGAAGCGAAGGGGTTGGGCATTCATCGGACCCACGACTGCTTATTCCTTCATGCAATCGGCCGGCATCGTCAACGATCACATCACCGGGTGCGATCGGAGGGGGCCCTGCGAGGCCGCGAGGCGCGCCTTCAAGCGCCCGGCGCGGAAGCGGGAACCCCATGCCTGAGGTTCCCGCTTGCGTCTCTGTTGCCTCAGATATCAGTCCCCTCTGAACCTCACGATGCCGAGCCCGGTGACGAACAGGCCCAGACCCGCTGCAAGGAAGGTCATGACGTCTGCACCGGTCAGCGGCATCGTCGCCGGTCGCTGCGCCGGTCCGGCAGCGAACGCCTGATCGCCGAGCGCGAACGCGGGAGCATCCGACCCCCCGCCGCCGATATCCCTGCTGATCGTTTCCCCTAGTACATCGGCACCCGTTTCGAGACCACCGGTCAGCGGTCCAGACTCGTCGGGAGTGGTCGGAGTATCGGCAACGGCATCGTCGCACGTAGTCCCGACGGGCATCGTCGAGTCGTCTACGCACACGTCATCGTCGGCCTCCGGAGAGCCGCATCCGCCTTCATCCGATCCCATGGTCTCCCCGTCGGGACAGCTCGCGTCCTCCGCGGGCGCGGGTGCATCGCACTTCTTCTCCCGACCTTTGGACATGTCGCCGGTGCAGACCGACTTCGACTCTCTGGCTTCATGTTCCGGGCCGCCGCAGTTGCCGTTGTTGTCGTCCTCGAAGTCATCGTCGTTGCCGCAGCCGTTGTTGCCGTCCTGATCGGCGAGATCGTCGCCACCGGACCCACCCGGCTTGTCCGGCCCACCATTGGAATCGCCGTCCGGATCCGACGGGCTCTTCCCCTGGTTCCCCGAGTTGCCGGGCTCGACCGAGCGGTCCTTGCCGCTGGGATGTTTGTTGTCGCCGTCGTCGGGCTCGTTATTGGGGGTCCCGCCGTCGTTGTCGTCGTTGTCCTCGGTGACCGTCGAACCGGAGCTCCCCTTGTCCTTGGGCCCACCCTCGTGTCCGTCCTTGTGATGCGCGGCCACGGGGGCCGCCCCCAACAGCAGAACAACGACCGCACCCAACAAGAGGATCGAGCCATGCCGCACCGAACGTCCCTCCATCACTCCCTCCTTCCAGTAACTGCCACCACTTCCATCCACTTTGTTCCCCTTTGTTCTCACCACTAAACGTAGCTATATGACTACTTTTCGCTTTTGCCCAGACAATTCCTTCCAAGACAAGCAACTTTCCGCGCGCGCCCACCCACGAAGAGTGGTCTTTTCTTACTCAACAGCCGCCTCGGCGCCGATCTCTCGGTGGCTTCTGGGGTCGGTTAAAGCGGCGATCGGTCGAGGCGGAGGCGGGACGCCGCTCGGTGCCGACTCAGAACGGTTTGGAGGTGCCGAGTGGGGGGCCGCCTCCGCTACGGAATCAGCCTAGGAACTGACCTTTACAGGCCGACCGCGCCGGGTCGGCCGTGGCACTGCTTGTACTTCTTTCCCGAGCCGCAGGGGCACGGCGCGTTGCGCGGGATCTTGTCGGAGACGGCTTGCTCGATGTGGAGGTCGCCCTCGTCGTCGACAACCTCTCCGTCGGACTCCTCGATGGGAGGAGCCGCGGTCTGGGCCATCGGGATCTGACGACGCTCCTGCCTCATGCGGGCGGCAGGGCGGCGTTCGTCCTCGCGCACGGCCTCGACGTGGAAGATATAACGGGTGAAGTCCTCCTTGATCACGTTCTGCATGTTGATGAACATGTCGAAACCTTCACGCTGATACTCGACGAGCGGATCCTTCTGCCCCATCGCGCGGAGGCCGATGCCCTCCTGCAGGTAATCCATCTCGTAGAGGTGCTCGCGCCATCTGTTGTCGAACACGTTGAGGAGCACGAGACGTTCTATCTGGCGGAGTTGCTCCGAGCCGATCTCCTCTTCGCGCTGTTGATAGACCTTCAGCCCGTCCGTGAGGAACGCCTCGGACACCTCTTCGTATTCGACGGTCTGCGGATCGAAGTCGGATTCCTTGAGGGTCGTCGGATAGATCTCCCGCACGCGGGCGAGGAGTTGCTCCCAGTCCCACTCGTCCGGTGTGAGGTCGGGATTGGCGTTCTCCGCAACCGCGCTTTGGATGACGTCGCTGACGAGTTCGATCGCCTGATCATGGAAGTCCTCGCCCTCGAGGATCTTGCGGCGCTCGTCGTAGATGACGTGACGCTGCTTGTCCATGACCTCGTCGTACTTGAGGACGTTCTTCCTGATCTCGAAGTTCTGTGCCTCGACCTGGGTCTGTGCCCGCTCGATCGCGCGCGACACCATCTTGGCCTCGATTGGGATCTCATCGGGGATCTTCAGTCGCTCCATGACCGAGGCGATGCGTTCGGAGGCGAACAGACGCATCAGGTCGTCCTCGAGCGAGAGATAGAAACGACTCTCGCCGGGATCCCCCTGGCGACCGGAACGGCCTCGCAGCTGGTTGTCTATCCGCCGCGAATCGTGCCGTTCGGTGCCGAGCACGTAGAGACCCCCGGCCTCGAGCACCTTCTCGCGGTCCGCCGCGGTCTGCTCCTTGAATTTCTCGAAGAGGGGTTGGAACTCGGCCTCGTAAGCGGTCTTCTCCTCCGGCTCGTATTCGTCGAGCAAGTAGCGATCGTTGTCCCAGCCGGCAGCGGCCATCTCGCCCTGAGCCATCCCCTCTGCGTTGCCGCCGAGGATGATGTCGACGCCTCGACCGGCCATGTTCGTAGCGACCGTGATGGCTGCGGAGCGCCCTGCCTGCGCCACGATCTGGGCCTCTTTCTCGTGGTGCTTGGCATTGAGGACGGTATGAGGGATACCCCGCTTCTCGAGGACGCGTGAAAGATGCTCCGACTTCTCGATCGAGATGGTCCCGATGAGCACGGGCTGACCCTTCTCGTACCGTTCGGCGAGGTCGTCGGCGACCGCGTTCCACTTGGCATCGGCGCTCTTGTAGATCAGATCCTGCTGGTCGTCACGGATCATGTCGCGGTTCGTCGGGATCGGTGCGACCTCGAGTTTGTAGATGTGGCCCAGCTCGGCGGCCTCCGTCATGGCCGTACCGGTCATCCCGCACAACTTGTCGTAGAGACGGAAGTAGTTCTGGAGCGTGATCGTCGCGAGCGTCTGGTTCTCTTCCTTGATGCGGACGTTCTCTTTGGCCTCGATGGCTTGGTGGAGCCCTTCGGAGTAACGACGTCCGGGAAGGATGCGGCCGGTGTGCTCGTCAACGATCAGGACCTCGCCACTCTTGACGAGATACTCGACATCGCGCTTGTAGAGCTCTTTCGCCTTCAGTGAGCTCTGCAGATGGTGAACGAGGTCGGTGTTGACGTGGTCGTAGAGGTTCTCGACGCCGAGTATCTCCTCGACCTTCGCCACGCCCTCCTCGGTCACCGCGACCGTGTGCTTCTTCTCGTCGACCTCGTAGTGCACGTCGCGCGACAGCCGCGGCACGATCCGGGCGAACTGCTGGTACCACTTCGTCGAGTCCTGGACCGCGCCGGAGATGATCAGGGGCGTTCTGGCCTCGTCGATGAGGATCGAGTCGACCTCGTCTACCACCGCGTAGTAGTGACCCCGTTGAACCATCCGGTCGACGGAGGTGACCATGTTGTCGCGGAGATAGTCGAAACCGAACTCGTTGTTGGTGCCGTACGTGATGTCCGCCGCGTACTGAGGCTTCCTCTCCTCGGGCGGCATCTGCCCCTGGATCAGGCCGACGGACAGACCGAGGAAGCGATGGATCTGGCCCATCCACTCGGAGTCTCGTTTGGCGAGGTAGTCGTTGACCGTGACGATATGGACGCCCTCTTCCCACAGGGCGTTCAGGTAGACCGGGAGCGTCGAGGTGAGCGTCTTTCCCTCACCGGTCTTCATCTCGGCGACCCATCCTTTGTGAAGGGCTCCTCCACCCATCACCTGAACATCGAAATGGCGCTGGCCGATGACCCGATCGGCAGACTCTCGGACCGTGGCGAACGCCTCGACCAGGAGGTCGTCGAGGTGAGCCCCGTTGCTGAGCTGCTCCTTGAACTCGGCCGTCTTGGCCCTGAGTTCGTCGTCGCTCAGCTTGCGGAAGTCATCCTCGAGGGCGTTGACCTCGGGCACGATCGCCTGCAGGGCCTTGAGCTTCTTCCCCTCGCCGGCAGCTAGTACTTTCTTGAAGATCCCCATAGAGGGCCATTATGCCCCGGCCCGTCCACTAGCCCCCGACCCCGACGAAGCCCCGCCCGCCCGGCTCCCGGCGCCCGAGGAAGCTCTTTCTTTTCCATCTCCGTTCACGGAAGTGGCCACGCGTCTGGAAAAGAGCTAGTCAAACAGGGCTCGTCTGACGTCCGAATGGAAATCGGCTTCATCGACCAGGTCTTCCTCCGTGACCTGGATCACGGTCCACCCCATCCGTCGGAGCCTCTTGTACCGATTGATGTCCCTGAGCCAGACCCTTCGTCCACCGTGATACGTGTAGCTCTCGCATTCGATGGCGACCTTCCTCTCCGGATAGCAGAAGTCGGGGCGCAATCTTTCCCCCGACGGAGTGATAACGACGTACTCGTAGACCGGTTCCGGGAATCGGGCTCTGCGCAATGATCGCAGCACCTTCAGCTCGAGCGGGCTCCGTTTCGGCCGGTAGCCCGGCGGACGTTGAACGAGAAGTCTCCTGAGCGAGCCCGTTCCTCGCTTCCCCGGCCGTCCTTGGGTTCTGAGCTGCCACCTCAGCCGGGTCAACGTCACGTGCCTGGCCCTCAGAGCGTGCTCCAGTGCGTACTCGACATGCTCATCATCCAAAACGTTGCCCAGATCGAGGAGAGTTCTTGCGGCGGCGGTCGCGGGGATCCCCCGCATTTTGCAGACGTCGAAGGCAGGCAACTCGGCAACGCGATGGAACACGATGCCGTTCCGAAGCCCGAGGTTCCTCGTAACAAGCACCTCGACGATCCCTTCCGGCACTCCATCCCACCCTCGAAGAGCGCCCGAGCATCGATGAGAGGCCAGGCCCCCGGACCACAAGACCGCCGCCATGACCCGCTGCTCCCAGGAACGTGGCACCCCTCTCAGCGCATAGATGCGAGGTAAGAGCTCGATCCAAGTTCCGGCGCCAACGCGCCGTCTGATCTGACCGGCGCTCAGGCCGATCGCAAGAACCTGAGTCCTCGAAACGAGACCGAACTGATCCGCCGCGACCTGGGCCACCGAAGCGTCGAGACGCATCGCCCGGCTTTCCGTCTTCATGGCCGGGAGTAAAGCGGAGATGTCCCGAACGAGTTGTGATCCAGGTCACTCTTTTCCAAACGCGTTCGCAAAGATGTTCACGCCCTTGGAAAAGAAGGGGCTGGACCAGCCGGGTCGGTGATGTGGGTCTTACTTGATGTCTAGGAGTTTCTCCCGGACCGCGTAGACGACGGCCTCCATGCGGGAATGCAGGTGCAGTTTCTCGAGGATGTTCCGCACGTGGTTCTTGACCGTGTTCTCGGAGATGAAGAGCTCGGCACCGATGTCGCGGTTGTTCATGCCCTTCGCGACCAGTTTGAGGACCTCGAGCTCGCGCTCGGTGAGCCGGGGGCCGGGGACCTGGCTGCGCTCGTCGCGGCGTTTGACCATGGCGGCGAACTCGGTGAGGAGCTTGGACGCCATCGAGGGCGAGATCAGAGACTGACCCTGCTGGACGGCCCTGACCGCATTGGCGACCTCGTCGATCGAGATCTCCTTGAGCAGGTAACCGGAGGCGCCGGCTTTGATCGCCTCGTAAAGGTCCGCCTCCTCGTCCGAGATCGTCAGCATCAGGATCTTCGTGGACGGGAGCATGTCCTTGATGGCACGGGTGGCCTCGATCCCGGACCGCTTCGGCATACGCACGTCCATGAGGACGACGTCGGGAGAGGTGCGCTCGGCGCGCTCTACGGCTTCTTGCCCATCGCTGGCTTCGCCGACGACATCGATGTCGGCCTCGCCCTCGAGCACCATCTGGAGCCCACGCCGGAACAGGGCATGGTCATCGACTATGAGAACGCTTACCGCGTCCTCCGGCGGTGCCTTGTCGTTCTTCGCCATGATGCCCTCTCGTTCACCGGCTCGACAAAGGGCCCGGATCGGGTACGCGTACCGGACCTATCGTCGCTAATCAGACGAGTCTAGTGCCAAGGCTGCTCCGAATTGCATAAGCAATTGTGCCTAGACAATTGTGGGTACTACAAGGACCCTTCCAATAGCTCCCTGTGTCCACCCTCTAAGTGGTCTGCCCTGCAGGCGGCAAGCACCTCCACCGACGGAGCGCCTGCTTGGAGCAAAGCCCTGGCACCAGCTCCTGCCGTGGCGCCCGTCGTGATGAGGTCGTCGACCAACACGACCGGTTCCCCGATCGGTCTCGACGCGAAGGCACCTTCGAGATTGGCGAAGCGTTCGTCACGGCCGAGACCCGCCTGGTCCGAACGAGGACCGGTTCGCAGGAGCAGGCGGCGACGACGCAGCCCAAGGCGGCCGGCCACCCCGCGAGCCAGAGCCGCAGAGTGATCGAAGCCGCGGTCCATCACGTCCCGATGCCGTCCGGGAACCCAGGTGATCAACGAGCCCGACAGCCCGCGCCGCTGCACCAGCCGGGCGACACCCTCCGCCAAGGGATGGGCATGGGACCGCCTGCGACGCAACTTCAACCCCAATACCAGGCTGCGCGCGGCCCCCTCGTAAGCGAAAGCACAGAGCACACGATCGGCACCCTCGACGGAAGCGATCGTCCGCGCAAGTGGAAGCCGGCCGGCGCACCCGTCACAAAGAACGGCCCCGAACGCCCGACACCCAACACACCGATCCTCTCGAAGCACGTCCCGAAAACCCACGGGCCGAACGTAATCGGACCCAACGACAATCGCCCCCTCTTCACCGCCGAACCAGCCCCGGAGACCTGCGAGGTAAGGCGAACGGCGGGGCCTCGCTAGGTGCCGACTCAAAACTTCATCTCACCGAGAGCCAGCCCCGGAGACTTACGAAAGTAAGGCGAACGGCGGGGCCGCGCTAGGTGCCGACTCAGAACTTCATCTCACCCGAGAACCAGCCCCGGAGACTTACGAAAGTAAGGCGAACGGCGGGACCTCGCTAGG
>JBOGXG010000290.1:0-7304 GCA_050694195.1 Actinomycetota bacterium
TCCATCTGGAAGAGCAGCTGCTCCTCGACGATGCGCAGGTCCTCCCGGGCGCGCGAGATCCGGTCGCCCAACTGCGAGAGACTCTTCTGGATATCCATAGGGCCGGAAAGTATAGGCCCGGGCCTGAAGCTTCAGCCGAACGGTGCCGGGAGCGGGATTCGAACCCGCAAGCCCTTTCGGGCAATCGGGTTTGAGCCGATCGCGTTTTCCTGGTTTCGCCATCCCGGCCGTGGGCCACAACAGTTTATTCAACGCTTCGGACCGACCAGATGATCCAGAATGGCAACATCCGGCCTGCGCGACACAGCAACCTTGTGCGAGCCTGTCCTCGTCCACCCGATCTCGAGTGTGTCGCATGCCTTGCAGAACAGATCTCGGATGTCTCCTGACCTGTTGCTGAACTCGTAGCGAGGGTACTCATAAACCGCGCCTCTGGCGTTGGTCACGCGGTTGGTTCCGCGCCATCCGTCGGAATGGATCAGGCCACGGACCAGCAGACCGGGATGCTGTGCAGTGATCCTCTCTTGCCAGGATGCCAACCGGATCTTCCGCGCATGTTTCGGACCCGGTCCGTGCTGAGGAAAGAGACACGGCCAATGCTTCCAGTAGGCATAGACGACTTGCCAGGTCTCATAGCACACTCGATTCACTTTCATCAAGCGCCGGTCGCGCATCGCCGCAGTCGCCTCTTCGCACGACTGGATGATTCCCGGATAGCGAGAGTCGAGAGCGATCTCCAACCGGTAGACCTCACGATGGCATCGCACCAACACACCGTCCCCCAGATACAAGCCGAGGAGATAGGCATAGCTCTCGTCGTTCAAAGACGCGTCATTACATATCGGGCAGTCCTGACGGCAGAGGTTCGGATGCTTCGCCACGTAGTCGGGCCTTCGCCAGCGCTGGATCGTTCGAAAGGGCACGTTCAGGTAGCGGCCTATCTGGCAGTCGTTCAGGCCCAGGGACACCAGGTATAGGGCGGCCTCGCGTTCGGAGGCGGGCCGCGTCAGGTAGAAGCTTCCGTGCGCCGTCGCATCGTTTCAACGTACCGACGGGGTGCGACGATTTCGGCGAAGCTCAGGTTGCAGCGGGCTCGGGCTCGGTGCGGACCTTGAACATCGGTACCCGGCCCACGCCCTTCAGTTTGTGCGAGCCGAGTTTCGCCACATCGAGAGCGTCGTCGCCGAGCGCGGCGAGGAAGTCCTTCGTCACCACGATCGTGCCCGGGCGAGCGAAGCCGGTGACGCGCGCGGCGGTGTTGGCGGCCGGACCGAAGTAATCGCCGCCGAGGGGAAGCGCGTTGCCGTGGTCGATGCCGACGCGCGCCTCGGGGAAATCCTCGCGCCCGGCGATGTCCGAAACGACCGAGCGCGCCGCCGCCAGTGCCTTGGCGGGATCGGGAGAGACGAACATGGCGGCATCGCCGATCATCTTGACGAAACGACATCCCGCATCGGTGCACGCATCGAGGACGATCAACTCGAAGGTTTCCAGCAATCCCTCTAGCTCGCGATCGACGAGGTCGCCGGAGAGGCGCGTGAAGTCGGCGATGTCGACGAAGGAGACGGTCATCTGCTCCATCTGGCCCTCGGAGGGCCTCGTGAACTCGAACGCCTGGAGCGCGTTCACGAGATGGCGGCGATGGAGATGGTCTAGAAGGTTGCCGGAGAGATCGACGAGCGACCGGACCGCGGGATCGAGACGGTCGGCGAGCTGTGCGTGATCCTCGCCCTCGCGGGGGGTGACGAAGCGCGAATGGAACATGCGCGTCTCCGCATCGGCGATCCGGGACAGCGACGCTCCGTAAACGCGACCGAGGGCGAGCACGTCCTCGAGCGGCACGCCTTGATCCATCACGGCTTTGAGCGTTCTCAGCGCGGCGAGATCTTCGTCGTTGAACTCGACCTCGTTCTCCTCGATCGGGGGGAACCCGAGGGCACGCCAGATGCGGTGCATGATCTCGACCTCGAGGCCGGACCTCTGGGCGACCTCGGGGAGCGTCATGGATGAAGGTTCGCGGTACCTCTCCGGGTCAATGATCGGCATGCGCTCTTTCTACAGGCAGCGGTGGGAGCGCGTGAGATGAGGTGGTAGTCGAGGGGGCCGCGGAAGCGGCTGAGGAGTGGAGCAACCCGGCGCCGGGCAGTTGGTTCTGTCTAGCGGGGCCTGCGCCCCTTCTGAACCCTTATCTGCCTCATGTCTTCCCCCGTCCGAATAGTTCGGATGCTTCTACCTAACCACTCCATCGGCTCGGTGCCACGGGTATTTAAGGCAAAAGGGCTGCTTATTCTGCTTATCTTTTTGTCAAGTATTTCTGCTTAGGACTAGTCATCAGAGCCGATCCAGGGCCTGCCTGATACCGGTGAGGAAGGAGGCGGTCGCGGCCGGCCCCTCCTCGAGGATCGTCCGCACGACGGCGCTCCCGATGACCACACCGTCGGCCACTTCGGCAGCCGTCCGCGCCTGGTCGGCGTTGGAGACGCCTATCCCGACGAGGATCGGCTTGTCGGTGGCCTCGCGGCATGCCGCCACCACGCGTCCGGCGCGCTCGGAGAGCGCCTCGCGCGCGCCGGTAACACCCAGGGTCGAAACCGCGTACACGAAGCCCGTTGCGGTTGCAGTTATCGCGGCCACCCGCTCGGGAGACGACGTCGGCGCGACGAGCGGCACCCAGGCGAGTCCGTGTTCCGCGGCCGCTCGGCGCAGCGGGCCGGACTCTTCGACCGGGAGGTCCGGCACGATGAGACCCCCGGCCCCAGCGGCCGCCGCCTTCTTGCAGAACGCCTCCTCGCCGACGCGATGGATCGGGTTGTAATACGTCATGAAAAGCCAGGGAACCGAGGCGTCCAGGCGGCCGGCGAGATCGATCCCCTCGATCGGACCGATGCCGAGCCGGATCGCGCGCTCCCCCGCGGCCGCGATCACCGGGCCGTCCATCAGAGGGTCGGAGAACGGAAGCCCCACCTCGACCGCGTCGGCGTGCTCGGCCGCGGCGGCGAAGGCTCGCGGGAACACCTCTCGATCGGGAAGGCCCGCCATCAGATAGGGAACGAGGAGCTTCCGGCCCCGCGCCACGGACCCGCCGAGCCCGTCGAGCAGAGGATGCGTCACGACATCGCGTCCGCGATCGTCGCGACGTCCTTGTCGCCCCGTCCGGACAACCCGACGAGGACGATGTCGTCGCGCGGCCCCCTCCCGAGAACGTAGGCGAGAGCGTGTGACGGTTCGAGGGCGGGAAGGATGCCCTCCGTCTCCGACAACAGGCGGAAGGCGGCAAGAGCTTCGTCATCGGTGATCGCCACGTAGCGCGCCCGGCCCGACTTCGCGAGCCAGGCATGCTCCGGGCCGACCCCGGGATAGTCGAGTCCCGCCGAGATCGAGTGCGCCTCCGTGATCAGGCCTTCGTCGTCCTGGAGGAGCAGACTCAGCGCCCCGTGAAGGACGCCGGGCTCGCCCGCGGTGATCGACGCGCCGTGACGTTTGTCGAGCCCCTCACCGGCCGCTTCCACGCCGGTGATGCGAACCTCTTCGTCGCGGTAGAAGGCACGGAAGAGACCGACGGCGTTCGAGCCACCGCCGACGCAGGCGACGACCTCGTCCGGAAGTCGGCCCGTCGCCGCGAGGAACTGCGCCCGGGCCTCGTCGCCGATCACCGACTGGAGAGACGCGACGAGTTCGGGATAGGGATGGGGGCCGACGACGGACCCGATCACGTAATGGGTCCCTTCGACGTTCGTTACCCAATCGCGAAGCGCCTCGTTGATCGCATCCTTCAACGTCGCCGAGCCGCTCTCGACCGGCACTACCTCGGCGCCGAGCATCTGCATGCGGATAACGTTGAGGTTCTGCCGTTTCACGTCGAGCGCACCCATGTAGACGACGCAGGGGAGCCCGAAGTAAGCCGCGGCGGTCGCCGTTGCCACCCCATGTTGCCCGGCCCCGGTCTCCGCGATGATGCGCGTCTTCCCCATGCGCCTGGCGAGCAACAGTTGGCCGAGCGTGTTGTTGATCTTGTGAGCCCCGGTATGCGCAAGGTCCTCTCGCTTCAACAGCACGCGCGTGCCTACGCGCTCCGAGAAACGCTCCGCCTCGTAGAGCGGAGTCGGGCGCCCCACGACCTCGGTGAACAACCGCTGCAGGTCGGCCGCGAACATCTGATCGCTCCGGGCCGCCTCCCAGGCGCGCTCGAGTTCGTCGAGCGCGCCCATCAGCGCCTCGGGAACGTACTTGCCGCCGAACTCCCCGAAGCGGCCGTGCGCGTCGGGGACCGGGTCGATCTTCACGCTCCCGTCAACTCCCTCAACTTCGCGGCGGGATCCTCGGCGGTGACGAGGCTTTCGCCCACCAACACGGCGTCGGCTCCCGCAGCGGCCAGTGCTTCCACCTCCGGTCGAGTCGTGACTCCGGACAGAGCCACCACGGTCGCGCCGTCCGGCACGAGGGGCGCGAGCCTCCGCGTGCGATCGGGATCGACCTCGAACGTCTCGAGATCGCGATTATTGATCCCGATCAGAGACGCTCCGGCGACCGCCGCCCGCTCGAGATCGTTCTCGTCGTAGACCTCGACGAGCGCGTCCATCCCCAGCGACGCCGTCGTCTTCACCAGCGTTTCGAACTCATCCCCGTTGATCCTGACGATGAGGAGGACCGCATCGGCGCCCCAGGCGCGGGCTTCGAGGATCTGCCACGGGTCGATGATGAAGTCCTTGCGCAGTACCGGCAGGCCCACCTCACGAGCGGCGGCGAGATCCTCCAGCGAGCCCTTGAACCGGTCGGGCTCGGTGAGGACCGAGATCGCCGCGGCCCCCCCGTCGCGATAGGCGGCGGCAAGCTTGCGAGTGTCGAGGTCGAGGTCGAGGTCCCCCCTGCTCGGAGTTGCCCTCTTTATCTCCGCGATGACCGCGGTGGCCGGCGTCGTCAGAGCGGCCGCGAAGCGGCGCGGGGGCTCCGCCGCCGCGACCCTCTGTTCGAGGACCTCCTCGGAGACGAGCGCGCGGGCCTCCGCGACACGCGCGCCGGTGGACTCCAGGAGTTCGGACAGGAAGGACATCGTGCCAACCCTAATCTCCGACCTCTTCGAGGAACCGCAGGAGCACCGGGCCGGCCACGTCGGGCCGCCCGATCACGAGCATCCGCCTGAAGCCGGCCTCTTCGAAGACATCGGGGTCGACGTCGAGGGCCTCCTGCGTGATCCCCTCGTCGCCGGTGACGTCGAGCATGATCTGGTTGACCTCATCGGCGGCGTCGCCGTAGGCCTTGAAGGGGCGCTCGGCGTCCGAGGAGATGTCGACGAGTTGGACCACGAGAGGGTCGCGCTCCTCGTCCAGCAAGAAACGAGCGAGACGGCGGGAGCCGAGCGCGCCCGACCCCACGTCGGCGTACTCCGCCCCGACCGTGGCGAACTGAACGCTATGACCGGGAGCGGCGACGTTGAGAGCCCTCGCCAGTTCGAGGAACAAACCGATCGCAGCGCTGTTCGGCGGCGAGTCCTCGCCCGTGCCGTAAGGAACCACGACGATCGCGGCGGGATCGTCTCCGCCTCCTTCGGGTTCGGCGATCACGTTCGTGGAACGGAAGAGGTTCTCGACGGGGACCGAGTCGAGGCGCCCGAAGTAACCGTTCTGCTGCAAGACGCCGAGGATGTAAGCCGCGGCTATCTGCTCCTCTTCGGACCCGGCCGGCCGTTCGTGTACGTCGGTTTCGAACTGCTCTGCGTGCTGCTCGACGACCTCGATCTGCACCGTGGGGGGGCCGGGAACCTCCTGCGCCTCGAACCTCTGCACGTCACCGGAACACGCCACGGTTAACAGGAGGGCCCCCACGAAGGGGACGAGTCGGAAGCAGGCCATCGGAGCCCTAGTATCTCCGGCATGACCGAACAACAGATCTCGTGGATGGCCCTCGAAGAGGGCACGCCCGTTCATTCCTCGGAGGGCGAGGAGTTGGGGAAGGTGACGACGATCGTCGCCGACCGCTCGAACGACATCTTCTCCGGCATCGCGTTCAGACACGGGCTCCTGGGGTCCGACCATTTCGTGCCTGCCGCCGACGTGAGCGCGATCACGTCGCGTTCCGTTCACCTCGCGCTCAGCTCCAACGAAGCCAAAGAACTAGAGCCCTACGAGACCTAGCGCCCTAGCCTAGGTGGGCCGCCGCGGCGACGGCCTTCAGCAACGCCTCTGCCTTGCGGCGCGTTTCCTCGGCTTCCGCTTCGGGCACCGAATCCGCGACCACCCCGGCTCCGGCCTGCACGTAGGCCTTGCCTCCAGTGGCGACGATGGTCCGGATCGTGATGCAGGTATCGAGGTTCCCAGAGAAGTCGATGTAACCCACGACCCCCGCGTAGGGACCGCGCTTGGTTACCTCGAGTGAATCGATGATCTCCATCGCGCGAACCTTGGGGGCGCCGGAGACGGTTCCCGCGGGGAAGCAGGCGGTGAGAGCGTCGAACGGCGTCTTGTCCGGCGCCAATCGCCCCGTCACGCTGGACACGATATGCATCACGTGCGAGTAGCGCTCGACGACCATCAGCTCGTCGACCGATACGGACCCGTAGCGCGCTACCCGGCCGACATCGTTCCTGGCGAGATCGACGAGCATGACGTGTTCCGCCCTCTCCTTCTCGTCGGCGAGCAGGTCTGCTTCCAGTGCCGAGTCCTCGTTCTCGTCCTCACCTCGGCGCCGTGTGCCGGCGATCGGGCGCGTGACGACCACGTCCCCCGTCACCCGCACGAGTGGCTCGGGCGAGGAACCAGCTATCTCGAACTCGTCGTGCTCGTGAGTGGCCCCGAACCTGAGGAAGTACATGTACGGGCTCGGGTTGAGGGCGCGGAGCGCTCGGTAGGCATCGAGCGCCGACGCGTCGAGCGCGGCCTCGAAGCGACGGGACGGCACCACCTGGAAGATGTCGCCCGCGAAGACGTGCTCCTTGGAGGCCTCGACCCACTTGGCGTACTCAGCGTCGGAGATGATCGATGTGAACTCGACGTCCTCATCGAGCCGCAGATCCATCTGCGGGGAACCGAGGGGGGCCGACAGCCTGGCCACGACCGCATCGCACCGCGCCATCGCGTCGTCGTATCCCCGCCGCGGGTCGTCCGCCGTGGGGACGTTCGTGATGACGAAGGCGCGCTGCGATAAGTGATCGAAGACGACGAACGTCCGCGTGAGGATGAGCGCGAGATCGGGCAGGCCGAGGTCGTCGTCGGGTTCGTCCGGGAGGCTTTCGATCTCCCGCACGCAGTCGTATCCGATGAAGCCAACCGCGCCCCCGTGAAGCGGGGGGAGCCCCTCCAGGTCGGGAG
>JBOGXG010000291.1:0-2153 GCA_050694195.1 Actinomycetota bacterium
GTATCAAGCTCACGAGCTTGACGAGACCGAGGTCGAAGCCTCGGTCTCGGGCGGCCGCGGCGGCCTCCGACGCGTAACCGCGCCGCCAATGGATTCTGTCCACGTGCCACCCGATCTCGACGAGCGGGACGCCTTCGACATCCTGCACGGTGAGGCCGCACTGACCGACGAACTCACCCGTCTCCTTCAGGATCATCGCCCACAGCCCGAACCCGCGCGACTCGTAGAGCTTCATGCTGCGTTCGATCCAGGTCCGAACCTGGTCGCGGTTGAACGCCCTCGGATAGAAGCTCATCGTCACGGGGTCGCCCAGGATCTCGGTGAGAGGGTCGAGATCGTCCATCGTCTGCTCCCGTAGCACCAGCCGCTCGGTCTCGGCGATCATTTTCTTAGACAGAACTGTTGCTCCACGGGCAACCCGACGACCGAGGAAAGACGCTCATCACGGAAGACCGGTGATGTGTATCCCCGAGCGGTCTGTCTTGTAGCGGTGATTGATCCCGATCAGCAGCGCCGTGATGGGCTCGATGATCCGGGAGTTCTCGAGAGGGCCGGCGTCCACGGACCTGAGGTTCGGAATCGCGTGCACGAGCTCCGCGATCGCGGCCTTGTCGGACTTAGGCCCGCAGATCATGACGTCGCCCTCCATGGCGCTCTCGAGATCGTTCAAGGCGACCGCCGCCAGCGAGTGGAACGCCGAGTACATCTTGGTCCCCTTCGGAAGGAAGGATTGAGCCTGCTGGGCCGCCGAGCCCTCCCATACGCCGAGCGTATGAGTGACCTTGCCTCCTACACCTGCCGCGACGGGAACCGTGCAGTCCACCACCACCTTCGAAGCATCGACTGCTCCGGCGATGGACTTGTAGATCGCCGCCTGACCCGCGAACGGCACGGTCACGACGACGACGCCGCCCGCGGCGGTTGCCTCCGAGTTCTCGAGGCCTTCGACGACGGCGCCGGGAACACGCTCCTTCAGGCGTTCCGCCGCGTCTGCAGCCCGACCCCCGTCGCGGGAGCCGATGATGACGTCGCGTCCCGCCGAAGCCCAGCGGAGCGCCAGACCGAACCCCTCGTCCCCGGTCCCGCCGATGACCGCTACTCGCTCCGCCACTCAGTGCCTCGTCACTAGATGGTGGACACCGGTTCGTACTCCCCGAACACCTTGCGAAGGACGTCGGACACCTCGCCGAGGGTCGCGTAGGCCGCAAGCGCGTCGCGCATCGGGGGCAAGAGGTTCTCGGTTCCGCGCGCGGCATCGTCCAGGCGCTTGAGGGCCTTTTCGACCTCGGCCTGAGCCCTGGTCTCCCTGACCTCCTGGAGGCGGGCGAGCTGGCGGCGTTCGAGTTCGGGGTCGAGGCTGTAGAGATCGACGGGCTCTTCGACCTTGCTCTTGAACCTGTTGACTCCCACGACGACGCGCGACCCGGACTCCATGCCCCGAGCGATCTGATACGCGGACTCCTCGATCTCGCGCTTCATCCAGCCGGACTCGATCGCCTCGACGGCTCCCCCCATCTCGTCGATCTTGGCGAGGTACTCGGTCGCCTTCGCCTCGACCTCGGCGGTCAACGACTCCACGAACCACGAACCCCCGAGCGGGTCGGCGGTGTCCGGGACGCCGGACTCGTAGCCGATCACCTGCTGCGTTCGCAGCGCGATTGTCGCCGCCTTCTGGGTCGGAAGCGAGAGCGCCTCGTCGAAGCCGTTCGTGTGCAGCGACTGCGTTCCGCCCATGACGGCGGCGAGGGCCTCCAGCGCGGTACGGACGATGTTGTTCTCCGGCTGCTGAGCCGTGAGCGTCGCTCCCCCGGTCTGGGTGTGGAAGCGAAGCATCATGGAGCGTGGGTCCTTGGCGCCGAAACGCTCCTTCATCGCCTTGGCCCACAGACGGCGCGCGGCACGGAACTTTGCCACCTCCTCGAAGAAGTTCATGTGACATGCGAAGAAGAAAGAGAGCCGGGGTGCGAAGTCATCGACATCCAGACCCGCTTCGATCGCGGACTCGACGTATGCGATGCCGTCGGCGATCGTGAACGCGACCTCCTGCACCGCGGTCGAACCTGCTTCTCGCATGTGGTAGCCGGAGATCGAGATCGTGTTCCAGCGCGGCAGCCGATCGCGGCAGTAGGCGAACAGGTCCGTGATGATCCGCA
>JBOGXG010000292.1:0-3175 GCA_050694195.1 Actinomycetota bacterium
GGGGAGATCCGACTGCTCCGCGACGCGCGCGTCGGCTACCTGCGCCAGGAGACGGATGACCTCCGCGGCAGGTCGCTCCTCGAAGAGGTGATGTCCGCCGGCAGTCATGTCGCCGACGTGGGCCACCGCCTCGGCGTTCTGGAGACGGAGATGGCGGAGCTGCCGCCCGGCCCCGAGCGGGACCGGGTCGTGGCGGAGTACGGGCGGTTGCAGGATCGGTACGCGTCCCTCGGTGGCTATTCGTTGGAGCATGAGGCGAAGCGCGTGCTCGGCGGGCTCGGCTTCGCGACCGACGATCTCGGGCGGGCCACCGAGACCTTCTCGGGGGGATGGCTGATGCGGATCGCGCTGGCGAAGTTGCTGCTCGCCAACCCCGATCTGCTCATGCTGGACGAGCCGACGAACCACCTGGATCTCGGATCCGTCGTATGGCTCGAGAAGTTCCTCAGGACCTACGAGGGAGCCGTCCTCCTCATCTCACACGACCGCGACCTGATCAACGCCCTCGCGACCAAGGTGGTGGAGCTGCGCGACACCAAACTCTTCAGCTATTCGGGCGACTACGAGAGCTTCGTCGCGCAGCGGGAGCTGGAGATCGAACAGGCCGAGGCGGCCGCGCGGAACCAGGCGCGGAAGGTGGCGCAGACGCAGCTGTTCATCAATCGGTTCCGGTACAAGTCGAAGCTTGCGAGCCGGGTTCAGAGCCGGATAAGGGCCCTCGAGAAGATGGAGACGATCGAGGCGCCGAGCCGTAAGCGGAGGAAGATGAACCTTTCCTTCCCGCAGCCGCCGCGCTCCGGTCGGGTGGTCATGGAGCTGTCTGGCGTGCGCTTCGGCTACGGCGAGGACCTGGTGTACGACGGTCTCGACCTGGTCCTGGAGCGCGGCGAGAAAGTGGCGCTTGTCGGACCTAACGGCGCCGGTAAGTCGACATTGCTGAAGCTCCTGGCGGGCGTCCTGAGGCCGAGCGCGGGCGTTCGGAAGGTGGGGCACAACGTGGACCTGGCTTACTTCGCGCAGCACCAGGTCGAGGCTCTGTCACCCGGGAACACCGTCCTCCAGGAGCTACGCTCGGTGATCCCTCCGGGTGTGACCGCAGATCCTCGAGGATTGCTGGGGCGATTCCTTTTCTCCGGAGACGACGTCGACAAGCCGATCGGTGTGCTCTCCGGCGGCGAAAGGACGAGGGTCGCGCTGGCGAAGCTCCTCGTCTCACCGGTCAACCTCCTCTGTGTCGACGAGCCCACCAACCATCTCGATATGTGGAGCCGCGATGTCCTCGAAGAGGCTCTGACCGAATACAGCGGCAACATCGTTCTGATAACGCACGACAGGCACCTCATCAGGTCGATCGCGGACCGGATCATCGAGGTCGTTCACGGTCGCGTCACGAACTACGCCGGTGGCTACGAGTACTACCTGTCGAAGAAGGAGGAGGACCTGCCCGTCGATGCTCCGGTGGGCCGCGCGCAGCGATCCAAGGACGCGGAAGCGTCCCGTGCGTCCGGGCCCAAGACCAAGGACCAGAAACGGGTCGAGGCGGAGGAACGGAAGCGCTTGAAAGCCCTCAAGGACCGGGTCCGGAGGATCGAGGCCGAGTTGGAATCTGTCGCCGTGGATCTGCGCGAGCTCGAGGGGATCTTCGCGGCTCCCGACGTCTACTCGTCCGGGACGGACGTCGCCGAACTGACCAAGAGGTACGAGGCCCGAAAGGCGCGCCGGGCCAGGCTCGAGTCCGAATGGACGGACGCGGTCGAGGAACTAGAGGCCGCCGGCGCGCCGACGGTCTAGGAGAAGGAAGAGGGGGTCAACCTCCCCCTCACGGAATGCCCCTCCGTGTCCTAAAGTGTCCTGGCTCTTGGTTCGGTTGAGGGAGGTTAAGAGTGGCGAAGCTACGGATCGTTCTGTCCTCGGCGCTGGTGCTGGCGCTCGTAGGTGTACTTCCAGGGTTGGGCGCGCCGTCGCCGACGGAAGACCTCCGCAGGTCGGGGAGAGATGACCGATGGCGGGAACCACTCATGCTTCAGGCGCGCAACAACGATGTCCCCAACCGGTACTTCGTTGAGCTGAAGGCTGCCCCCGCGGGGCAGAGGATCGAAGCTCTGCGTCGGTCGGGGGCCGGCGTGGCGCGGCGGGCGCAGCGGGACCTCGTAGCTCGCACGGCCGCAACCCAGGAGGGTGCCGTGGCGGCGGTCCGGGCCTCGGGCTCCGATGTCCTCTACCGCTATTCGAAGCTGGTGAATGCCTTCTCGTTCGTCGGCAGCGCCGACACCGCGCGCACGCTGGCGGCACGTTCGGATGTGGCGCGCGTGATGCCCGTGGGCGTCGTCACCCGCGATCTGTTCACCAGCGTGCCCTTCATAGGCGCGCCGCAGGTTTGGGAGCAGCACGACGCGACCGGAGAGGGCGTCCGTGTGGCGGTCGTCGACACGGGTGTGGATTACACGCATGCGGACTTCGGTGGTGCCGGAACGCGGGCTGCGTACAGGAACAACGACCCCGAGGTGATCGAGCCGGGAACCTTCCCGACCGAGAAGGTCGTCGACGGGTTCGACTTCGTCGGCGGGAACTACGACGTCCTCGACGACGACCCGTCGAACGACACACCACAGCCGGATCCCGATCCGTTGGACGACGCCCCGGACGGTCTGCACGGGACGCATGTCGCCGGCATCTGCTGCGGAGAAGGCGTCGGACGAAGGGTCGGAGCAGGAGTGGCCCCCGACGCCTCGGTCCTCGCCTACAAGGTATGGCACTCGGGGAACTCGACGGCCGACGTGCTCGTGGCCGCGTACGAGCGCGCGATGGATCCCAACCAGGACGACGACATGAGCGACGCGGTGGACATCATCCAGTTCTCCGGGGGCGTCGACTTCGGAACCCAGAGCTCGCTCGAAGCAGAGGCCGCGCAGCAGGCGGTCGACCTCGGGACGACCTTCGTCGCGTCGGCCGGGAACTCCGGTAACAAGGCGGCCGGGTTCTCCCCGTACATCCATGGGACGCCGGCGTCGGCGCCGGGAGTCATCTCGGTTGCCGCCTCCATCGATCAGTTCGAGGCGCAAACGACGAAGGTGCGTAAGCCGAAGGGACGCAAGCTGCCTTCGAAGGGCATGACCGTTTATCAGGACTGGTCGGGTTCGGTGAAGGGCAACTTCACGGATCGCGTCGTCGATGC
>JBOGXG010000293.1:0-3973 GCA_050694195.1 Actinomycetota bacterium
GCCTTCTGCCCGCCCCCCGCCTTGATGGGAAGATTCACCAACTGATCGATGTTCGGACTGTGCTCGTCCTCCGGACCCACCGCCACGACCGGCGCGGGCGTCGCGCTCACGACCAGCAGCAGCCCGATAAAGATCGTCTTCCGCGCCAGCATCGCCCGACCCCCAGCCTTTTGTCCGTTTCATGAGGTCTTTCTCCTCGCGTCGGCGCGCTCCTCCCTGTCTCGTGCCGCCGATAGGTCAAGAGATCGGGGCGCGCCGCCGATGATTGAAGGAGAGGCGTCGGGCACCGCCTCGAGGGAGGAGCCAAGGTGCGGAGCAGAACAGACCGGGTCATCTCTTGGGTCCTCCATCGCCTGGAACCGGTGGTCGACGGCGTGCGTTTCCAAGAAGATGCACGGAGGATGGAAAAGTTGTCCACCGCGAGCAACCGGTGCGAGGGTCATGGCGTTGTAGCAAACGAACCGGGCCGAAGGGCGGACGGCACCTGGACGCCATCGGCACTCCGGAGGGGGACCAGAGAATGGGTATGATACGGAAAAATCTGGTTTGCCGTAGGGCGGATGATACGGTCACGAGGCGGCGGCGGCCCTCATCCTCCTCGAAAACCACCCAATAAAAGGTTAGACGTGTCTGGAAGGATATGGCAGGATATCTACGCTAGTAAAGCTTAGTTTTGTGGGAAAGGTCCGAGGGTCGGACAATTTAGGCAACACCCTCAGAGGCGGGGGTCAAGGTTGGTGGGAAACAGAGGCATAAAGATCGCGGGATCGGTGTGGTGAGATGACGCCCCCCGTTCAACAGGCCACCCTCGAGGGTGGGCTCTCGTCCTCTGTCTGGCCCGGCGTCGGACAGCGACGCGCCTCTCGATTCCGTCCCGGCGACGTCGTATCGCTCGCCGATATCTGGGTCCTCCTCGCGGTCCTCTGGGTCTCGCGCGTAATCACCGGCACGCTTCATCCCGCGGTGTGTTTCTTCGGGATCTCGATGTTCGGCTTGCTGCTGTCCCCCAGGGCGACGCGCGAACGACTGAGTCCCAGCGCGCTCGACGACGCGGGCATGATCCTCCGTCACGTCTGGCTCTGTTACGGGGTCACTACGGCACTCGCTCTCCTCTTCGGGTACCAGCAACCGCGGGTGCTCCTCGGCGCGGCCGTCGCGGCCGGGCCGGCGCTCATCGGGGGCCGGGTCGCATCCCACGCCATCGAGAGACGGCTTCGGAAGAAGGGCGTTCGCAGTCGCACGTTGATCGTCGGTGGCGGAGACATCGCGCGCCATCTGGTCAAGAGTCTCGAGGACCACGGCGATTACGGCTTGACGGTGGTCGGTGCGGTAGACGACTCTCCGAAGTACGGACAATCCGAGTTGGGAACCCGGATACTCGGATCCACGTCCGAGGTTCCGGGGATAGTCGAATCCCATGACATAGAAACAGTGATCGTGGCTTTCAGTGCCGGTCAGCAGAGCGATCTGGTGGACACCATCCGTGGGGCGATGGCGGCGGGCGCGACCGTTTGGGTCGTCCCGCGTCTGTTCGAGTTGGGCGCCGGCGGCGACGAAGGGGACCACCTGCGCGGCTTGCCGATGATCAGATTGCAACGTCCCGCGCGCAGCAGGCCGGAGTGGTTCATGAAACGAGCCCTCGATTTCACTCTGTCCGCGATCGGGATATTCCTCCTTGCCCCGGTCCTCGCGGTCTTCGCTCTTGCCATCCTGATCGACTCGGGTCGTCCCGTACTGCTTCGACAACGACGCGTCGGACTGGACGGCCGCCCGTTCGACATGCTGAAGTTCCGAACGATGGAGGTGTGCGAGGACGAGGTTCTCGCTACGGAATGGAGGGCGGACGAAGAAAGGATGACCCGCGTCGGGCGTTTCCTCAGGGACACGAGTCTCGACGAGCTGCCTCAACTCCTGAACGTCCTGCGAGGAGAGATGTCTCTGGTCGGCCCTCGCCCCGAGCGCCCCTACTTCGTCGACCTCTTCAACGAGACCTACCCCCACTACTTCTCCAGGCACCGGCTCCCGGCGGGAGTGACCGGTTGGGCCCAGATCCACGGCCTCCGGGGGGGCGATACCTCCATGGAGGAAAGAGTGACTTTCGACAACTACTACATCGAGAATTGGTCACTAGCGCAGGACCTCAAGATCCTCATCAGAACCATGGCAACGGTCGTCAAGCGGTAAGGAGAGGAAGAGATGGAAGGGACAACTCTTGATAGGAAGCACGCACGAGGGGCGCTGCTGCTCATCATCGGCTTGCTCGGCGCGTTGGTGGCAGCAATCACGCTCTCGTCCGGCCCGGCGTCGGCTCAGGTCGAGCCGTACAACACCCAGCCTCCGACGGTGTCGCCGACCCGGACGGCGCGGATCAACACGCCGCCGCCCGAGCGGAACCCACTGGAGGATCCGCCCGACACGCTTCCGTTCACGGGTGCCGATCTGACGCTCTTCCTCGCCACCGGCGTCGCCGCGGTGGGCACGGGCGCCATCGTCGTTCGCCGGACGCGCCCCAAAAAGGACAAGGACAAGGACGAGTCCTAAGCGAGGTCGACCGTCCTAGCCGCAGTTGGACGCGGGACGTTGCACGAACTCGTTGGCGCTTATGTCTTGTCTGAGGAGATCCCGAACCGCTTCGTCGAGTGACGCGATGGCGCCGTTCAGACACGCGACCGCCGCTGTCGTCTGTCTGTTCAGCTGAGCCAACCGACGACCGACTCGCTCCACGTTCCCGACGATCTCTCCTAGGTCCTCCTCCGACAGACCGCTACCGGCGAGACGATCGACGCGTTCGGATAGAGCTGCGAACTCATCTCGTAGCTCATCGACGCTCGCCTGCGCCGCGGCGTCCGGCTGTTGCTCCACGACGTCGCCGGATGCTGAAGGATCGTCGCGTCGCGTGTCCCACATGAAGTAGCTCAGCAGCCCGAGGAGCAGCACCGTCAGCGCGGCGAAGATGGCCAGGCTCCAGATCACCTTGCGCAAGCGAACCTGCTCGCGCCGGAGCGCCCATTCGTAGAACTGAGCGGGCGAGTCCTGCGGCGGAACCGGTTGCAGCGCCGTCGGTTGTCCCTCGGCCTCCTGCTGAGGCTCGTCCGGTTCGTGTTCCTCTGATGGTGAGATCTCGATCGCCATCGGGCTCCCTAAGCTCGGTAACACTCATTCTTCCCCATAACCAGGGTCGATTACGAGGGTTTCGTGGACGACTCCGCCCTAGGTCCCACGTCCTCCCTACGAGGGGATTACCCTAAAGGAAGGTCGTTGACATGGCCGGGTAACGACGTAGAGACTCAGACAGCGAACGATGACTCGAGGAAGGTAGGTCTGCGGTGCCCTTCTCGCCTGAAGAAGTCGAAGAAAAAGATTTCCTGGTCACCCTCCGTGGCTACGACAAGGACGAGGTCCGCGCGTTCCTCCAGGCGGTTTCCGCCGACTACAAGGCGGCGATGGAGGTGGCCCGGAACGCGGGCCAGGTCTCCGGAGATGCCTTCGCGTCGCTCGGGCAAGAAGTTGGACACGTTCTCCAGACCGCCAAGGAATCCGCCGAGGCCGTTCGCAGGAAAGCGGAGGAGGAAGCCGGGGCGCTGAGGGCTCGAGCCGAGCAAGAGGCGAACGGCGTGAGGGACGCCGCCGGCAAGGCCGCCAAGCGTTTGACCGAGGAGGCCGAGCAGTACGCGATCGGCGTGCGAGCGTCGGCCGACCGCGATGCCACCGAAAGGATCCGCGAAACCACGCGCCGGGTCGAAAGGCTTCAGACGACCGAGGCGAAACTCCGTCAGCGGCTGTACTCCCTCGAAACGATGCTCCACGCGATCCGGCAGGACATCGAGAGCGCCCAGGAGACGGATCTCGAGGAGGCCGAGGGCGAGGAGATGGGGGCCGTCACGTCGGACGCGTCGACCTCGGAGGCGACGGCTTCCGTCGCCGACGACGAGGACCTGGACGAGTCCGAGATCCGCGCCGTCTGACACAGCGG
>JBOGXG010000294.1:0-1821 GCA_050694195.1 Actinomycetota bacterium
GTTCGACTGACAGAACGAGATCTGACGTCGCTTCATTGGACCGGTGAGCAGTACTCAATCCGACTGGACCAGCTAGCCCGCTTGCTGGGACGCGCGGACGATCGCACCCTCACCGAGTCGACGACCCGTGCCGCGGTGACTCGCTGGACCCGAGCCGGCCTCGCAGAGTCGCGCAAGGTGACGGTTCGGGAACCGGGATTCGTATGGCTCACCTCCCGAGGCCTCCGCGAGGTCGGTCTTTCTTTCAAGGGCTGGGAGCCGACGGCCTCGACGGCGTGGCATATCTACTGGACCAATCAGGTCCGCCTCTATATTGAGAACCGCCACCCCGAATTCTCATGGCGGTCTGAGAGGCACATGCGGGCGGGGCGTCCGATGCAGACCATCTCGGATGACGCAACACATCTCGCTGATGGGGAGCTCATAGCTGCTGATTCCGTTGTCGGGATCGAGGTGGAGTTGACGTCCAAGAGCGCACCCCGCCGCGAGGCGATCATGAGGATGCTCGCGGACTCCTATCCAACGGTCTGGTACTTCGCACCTCCGACCGTCGTTGGTTGTCTGGAGAGAACGGCCGCGAACATCGACGCATCTAAGCGAGAGCGGGTTCGCATTTATCCACTGGAGCGCGTCGCATGAGCGTTGCTCCTGTGCCGGTGAGGCCACAACCATCGCAGCCGGGCGAGTTGTGGGTCAATTTCATGTTCTGGGGAACATTGGTCGGCGTCGGGGTGTCGATCGCGATCGTCGTTGCTCCCATTGTGATGGCGGCGGTCCTCTCTTTCCTGCTCTCGAAGACGACCCGACTCAAGTGGTGGTGGATCGCTCTGGCATCCTTGCTTGCGTACGCAATTATGGAGGTTCTGGGTCAACCGCCCCTCGAGGCTATCGAGCACGTCTTTCGGAAGGCGAACCGGATCGCTGAGCGCAAGGGATTCGGCGACGCCGTTAGCCGCATCTGGAATCACAAGACGAGGTGGTGGACTAAGACTCTCCCGGCTCTCCCGATCGGGGCTTTCGCTGGAGCCTTGATGGGGACCCTGATCGACGCTCGCTATCCAATCTTCGATCCACGCGAGGAGATACGGAAGCAGAAGGAAATCGTCGTCAACCGCCAGCGCGCCGCAAAGCGAGTTGCGAAGGCACCCGAGGAGATCAAGGGTCTCGCGGTCTTGGGCCCTTACTCACATGGTGATCTAGGCAAACCCTGGGTGCAGCGCTTCCGAGGTTCGCCTTATTTGTGCATTCACCCTGTGCTTCTCGGCCGTCATGCGGTCGTCGTGGGCAAGCCGGGATCAGGGAAGACGACGACGCTTCTCACCCTCGCCTATCTCGCGGCCAAGGTTTACGGGTGGCGCGTCTACTTCCTCGATGGCAAAGGCGCTACGAGAACGATGCACGAGTTCACCTCGCTGATGCTGGCAGCGGGGGTTCCCCGAGGTGAGATCGGTGCCTTCCCGGTTGAGCCGTTCGACGGATGGCGCACATCAGGTGATTTCCAACAGGGCTACTCACAGTTGCTGAACCGGCTCATGGGGGCGCTCGACTTCAATGAGCCCTACTACCGCGACACGACCCGTCTCTTTCTTTCGCGCGCCCTGCGGATGGGCGAGGGACTTCCTGCCTCCTCGGGCGAACTCCTCCATCGCCTGTCTCGACTTTCCGATGAGGCCCCGGCCGACCAGAAGCGTGAGGCTAGAGGCACTCACGATCGTTATTCGTCACTGTTCGATTCCTTCCCGGGTCAGTTCGACGGTGGCTGGTCCTTCAGCGATTATCGAACTGGATACATCCTGCTGAAAGGTCTGTCCAACAAAGACG
>JBOGXG010000295.1:0-2435 GCA_050694195.1 Actinomycetota bacterium
CACGAGGGGTGTTCGGCATGATCACCGCGAAGCCGCCGTCGAAACTGAAGAACCGGTCGGGGAGCCTCGTCCTCTGGAGGAGCCCGGCGATATCGCAGAGGAGGCTTTCGAACGTGACATCGGATGAACTCGTTGCACCGGAACCGTCGAGCTGAAGCAGCACGAGGCTGAGTGGGGTTCCGTAACGGATGGCCCGCGACACCTCCACCGCTAGTTCTTCTTTGAAGGCCGTCTTGTTGCCGAGCCCGGTCAGCGGGTCGACGCGGTCGGAGGCGGCCTTCCGATTCGCGGCCTGAGAGAATGCCGCCTCGAGCAAGCGGCCGAGTAGCCTTATCGTCTCGATGTCTTCATCTTCGAAGTGGTGTGGCATCGGAGAGAGGACGGTCAAGGTCGCAACGGCCACGTCGGCCTCGAGGATCGGCACCGATACCCAGGAGCGCGCCCCCAACCTGGCCGCATCGGCGGCCGGCTCTTCCTCTCGAGCGGAGTCTCCACAGCGGGAGATCTTGTTCTTATCGACCGCGTGGGCGGCCAGCGAGTCACGGGCCGCGCCTCTGGTGCCCAGATGACGTTTCGCCGACCCATCGGCACTGACGATGACGGAGTGTCCTCTGTCGATCTTCTCGACCAGCCCGCCCGCCGATTCCGTGAGCTCGCGTGCCTTCCGAGCGACGAGATCCAAAACCTCGTCGAGCGCCATCAGGCCCTCGGCGACCCGCGCTTGGGCGTCGATGATCGCCATCAAGCGGTCGCGGCTCTCGAATACCATGTCATCGATATCGACGTACCCGGGATCTTCCTTGAAGGCCCCACCTGCGGGGCCGATCTGTGTGAGCATCGGGCCATGGCACGACCGGCGTTCGAGATCGACTGTCGTCTGATCGAGCTACCTCTCGCCGAGCGCTTCACGATCGCCCGTCAGACCTGGACCGTGGCCACGAGTCTCTTCGTGAGACTCACCTACGGGCCCGTTACCGGGTGGGGAGAGGTCCAGCCCGCCGAACGCTGGGACGAGACCCCGGAGTCGGCGCAGGACCAGCTCTCGGGGGTCGATCTCGACGCCGTCGAAGGCCCCTTCGACCTGGAGGCGGTCGGTGAGATGCTGCCGGCCGGCTCGGCTCGGTGCGCTCTGGATATCGCCTTCCACGACCTCGCTGGGAAGGTCGCCGGCCTTCCGGTCCGGTCGTTGCTGGGTCTCGGAGAGCGGGAGCCGCAGCCGACCTCGGTGACCGTCCCCATCACCGACCCGGATGCCATGGTCGAGCGCACCAAGAAGCTCGCCGGGTATCCGATCATCAAGACGAAGGTCGGGTTCGACGGCGACGTGGCCGCGGTGCGCGCCATGCGCCGCGTCTACGGAGGACGGGTCCGAGTCGATGCGAACGAAGGTTGGGACGTCGACGACGCGATCGACCGGCTCCAAGCGTTGGAGGAGTTCGACATCGAGTTGTGCGAGCAGCCGATCGCAGCCGGCGACCTCGCGGCGATGAAGAAGGTCCGAGACGCGTCACCCATACCGGTATATGCGGACGAGGACGTGTGCACCTCCGAGGACGTCGCCCGCCTTCACGGCAGCGTCGACGGGGTCAATCTCAAGCTTCGGAAGACCGGCGGACTCCGGGAGTTCGTGAGGTGTGTCGCAGTCGCGCGTTCGCTCGGCATGGGAGTGATGATCGGCTGTGATCTGGAAACGGGTATCGCGATCTCGGCCGGCGCACACGTTGCACCTCTCGCCGACTTCGTCGACCTCGACGGGCCCCTCCTCCTCAAGGAGGATCCCTTCCCGGGGGTCGTGTACGAGGGAGCGACGCTTCGCATCCCCGACGCGGCCGGGCTGGGCGTGCGAAAGGACCCATGGTAACGATGGCGGACCGGTCGTGGCTGATACTTGCCGACGGTTTTCTGGATTCTCGCAATGCCAAGACGGCGCATGGCGTTCTTCGTTACGCGCGCGATCCCATCGCAGGGGTCCTCGATCGCGATCACGTCGGCAGCACGGTCCAGGACGTGGTTCCGGATCTGAACAGCACCGCTCCCATCGTGGGGAGCGTTCCCGAGGGGATGGCGCGAGGTGCGACCTCTCTCCTACTTGGTGTTGCTACGCCCGGCGGGTGGCTCCCCGATGAATGGCGTGGATGGATCATCGAAGCGCTCGAGGAGGGTCTGGAGGTGGCCAACGGGCTGCATCGCTTCCTCAAGGATGACGCCGAGTTCGTTGCTGCCGCGGCCAAAGGAGGCGGAAGTCTCTGGGATGTTCGCGAACCGCCATCGACGATCCCTCTGTGTGAGGGCAAGGCGATACTTGCCCCCCAACGCATCGTGGCGACCGTCGGTAGCGATGCCGCGGTGGGAAAGATGACGACGTCGCTCGAGCTCGTCGAGGCCGCAGCCGACCGGGGCGTCGCGGCGGAGTTCGTCGCGACCGGCCAGACCGG
>JBOGXG010000296.1:0-2341 GCA_050694195.1 Actinomycetota bacterium
GGCGCGTTCGATCCGGTCGACGGCGGCGGCAAGGATGTCCTGACGCTCCCCTCGACCTACACCGTCAAGCAACGGCTCGACGAGTGGGATGAGGACACTCTCGTCCTCGGGATCGAGACATCTTGCGACGAAACCTCGGCCGCGGTGGTGAGAGGCGGACGACAGATCCTCTCGAACGTGATCGTGTCGCAGACGGAACTGCACGGCGAGTACGGCGGCATTGTGCCGGAGATCGCCGCGCGCGCCCACGTCGAGGCGCTCTCTCCGGCGATCGGCGAAGCCCTCATGAAAGCCGACGCGACGTTCTGGGATCTCGATGCCGTGGCGGCGACGCTGGGGCCGGGTCTCATCGGTAGTCTGCTCGTCGGCGTCGCCGAGGCGAAGTCCATGTCCGCGGTGCTCGAGGTCCCCTTCGTCGGGGTCAACCACCTGGAGGCGCACGTCTATTCGAGCATCCTGGCGAACGAGAAGGCGAAGTTCCCTGCGCTCGCGCTCATCATCTCGGGCGGGCACACGCTTCTCGTTAACGCGTCCGGCCACGGTTCCTACGAGATGCTCGGCGGGACCATCGACGACGCCGCCGGAGAGGCGTTCGACAAGGTGGCGCGTTTCCTCGGTCTCGACTATCCGGGGGGGCCGGAGATCGATCGACTCTCGCTCCTCGGTGATCCGGAGGCCGTCGACTTCCCCCGCGCGCTGCTCGGCGAGCCCGGCTTCGACGTCTCCTACTCGGGCCTCAAGACCGCGGTGATCAACCATGTGCGCAAGGCGGAGGCGCGCGGCGAGCCGGTTTCGATCGAGGACATCGCGGCGTCGTTCCAGAAGGCGGTCGTCGACGTCCAGGTCGCCAAGACCCTGGCGGCCGCCGACCACGTCGAGGCCGAGAGGATCTTCCTCTGTGGGGGCGTCGCGGCGAATTCCGGTCTGCGGGCCGGCCTCGCCGAGGCCTGCGCCGGGCGCGGGATCGACCTGTTCGTCCCCCCGATGGAGTTGTGCACCGACAACGCCGCGATGGTGGCCGCCTGCGGGACCGCGATGCTGAGGCGGGGGCTCTACATGAGCCTCGACGCGGCCCCCGACCCGAACCTTCCGCTGGTGTAGGTGACGGGCCGGGGGGCCCGTTTGCCCAAGCGCGGGGGCCGCGTTACGATTAGCACTCACACGTCGGGAGTGCTAAACCCCTAGACCCCAGGAGGTAGCTGCATGGCAACGAAGACCAGTATCCGACCCCTCGAGGACCGCATCCTCGTTCGTCCCGAAGAGGGCGAGGAGACAACGGTTTCCGGCATCGTCATCCCGGACACCGCGAAGGAGAAGCCCCAGGAGGGGACCGTCCTCGCCGTGGGCCCTGGGAAGCGGTCCGACACGGGTGAGTTGATCCCCGTCGACGTGAGCGAGGGCGACCGCGTCATGTACTCGAAGTACGGCGGCACCGAGATCAAGATCGACGGCGAAGAGCTCCTGATCCTCTCCTCCCGGGACGTCCTCGCCATCGTCGGCTAGGAGCCGCACCGCGGGCCCGACCGGGTCCACCATCACGAAGTCGATCCGAGAGGAGCACATCTGTATGGCCAAGATCGTCAGATTCGATGAGGAGGCACGCCGCAATCTCGAAGCCGGGGTGAACCGGCTCGCGAACGCCGTGCGAGTGACGCTCGGCCCGAAGGGCCGCAACGTCGTCCTCGACAAGAAGTGGGGGGCCCCCACGATCACGAACGATGGAGTCACGATCGCCAAGGAGATCGAGCTCGAGGACCCATGGGAGAACATGGGCGCGCAGCTCGTGAAGGAGGTCGCGACCAAGACGAACGACGTCGCCGGCGACGGGACCACGACCGCAACCGTTCTCGCTCAGGCGATGGTGCGCGCGGGGCTTCAGAACGTCGCCGCGGGTGCGAATCCGATGGCGATCAAGCGCGGCATCGAGAAAGCGGTGGGCGCGGCCGTCGATTCCATCAGGGCACAGGGCCGGGATGTGGAGGGACGTCAGCAGATCGCGCACGTCGCCTCGATATCCGCCAACAACGACCCGGAGATCGGCGAGATGGTCGCCGAGGCGATGGACAAGGTCGGCAAGGACGGGGTGATCACCGTCGAGGAGTCGAACACGTTCGGCCTCGAACTCGAACTCGTCGAAGGTATGCAGTTCGACAAGGGTTACATCTCTCCGTATTTCGTGACCGATCAGGAGCGGATGCAGGCGGTGCTCGAGGACCCCTACATCCTCATCGCACAGCAGACGATGTCGAACGTTCGCGATCTGCTGACGTCCCTCCACATCCCGGCCCTGTGCCCTGATGGAATCGACGGCCGCGCCCACCGCTTTCTCGATGCCGCGCTT
>JBOGXG010000297.1:0-3102 GCA_050694195.1 Actinomycetota bacterium
CCTGAAGGCCACTCCGGCCCTCGCGAGATCGTCTCTTATCGATCGGTAATTGAAGATCTCTCCGTTGAAGACGATCGACCATCTCCCCGTGGGGTCGGTGAACGGCTGATCCGCCTCGCGGTTGTCCGGGTCGATGATCGCGAGCCGGCAGTGTTCGAGGACGACGCCGGGGGCCGCCACCTCCGACGCGTGGCCGTCGGGCCCTCGATGCGACATCAACGGGATGGCCCATCTCATCTCCCGCGCCCGACCCGAGGTATCTACGCTGACGCCGATGCCGCACATCTCTGTTAGCCCCTCTCCAACGCGCGTCGGAGTGAGTCCATGACGTGATCCTGGGCCGCCGGCGGGAGGTGGGGATACAGAGGGAGGCTGAGGATCTCGCCGGCGAGACGTTCCGAGACCGGCAACGGCTGCGGCACCGAAACCTTTCCTCGGTGTGCCGGCTGCAGGTGGACGGGTACCGGATAGTGGACCTGGGCGCCGACGCCGTCGTTGCGCAGAGCATCGAGGATGCGATCCCGCTGCGAGATCCGGATCACGAAGACGTAGAAGACGTGCTCCGCCCACGCCGCCTCGACCGGAAGACCCACCGGCAGATCCGCCAACGCCTCCGCGTAACGTTCCGCGCGGAGCCGTCTTTCCTTCTGCCAATCTTCGAAATGCCTCAGCTTCACGCGCAGGATCGCGGCCTGGAGAGCATCGAGCCTGCTGTTGACCCCGGTCTCAACGTGCGCGCCCTCGTCATCGCGTCCGAGGTCCCTCAGAACACGCACGCGCTCGACGAGTTCGCGTTCGCCGACGACCGCACCGGCATCGCCGAACGCACCCAGGTTCTTCGATGGGTAGAAGCTGAACGCCGCAGCATCTCCCAACGAGCCGACCCTCCGCCCATGTGCGGTGGCGCCGTGAGACTGCGCGGCGTCCTCGAGGATCTTGAGCCCATGCGCGGCGGCGAGTTCGGTCAGCTCCTCCATGGGCGCGGGATGGCCGAAGAGATGCACCGGGATGATGCACCTCGTTCTCGACGTGATCAGCGGTTCCACGGCGCGGGCGCGTATTACGTAGAGATCCTCGTCGACATCGGCGATCACGGGAACGGCACCGATGGCCTGAACCGCCATGGCGGTCGCCGTGAAGGTGTTGGCCGGGATGATGACCTCGTCCCCGGCCCCGATCCCAAGCGCCGTCAGACCGAGCTGGAGGGCGTCCGTTCCCGAGTTGACCGCAGCCACCGAGCGGCCCCCGACGACGCTGCTGAACTCGTCTTCGAAGCCCACGACCTCGGGGCCCCCGATATAGCGGCCCGAGCTGAGGACGCCGTCGATCGCGCGATCTACCTCATCGCGGATCTCCGACATCTCATCCGATGGGTTAAGCAGCGGGACTTCGATCGGGATCACCTCCGCCGCCGTTGAGAGGCCGGGCGGGATTACCGGCGACAACCGTTGCGGGCGGTACATCGCGCGTCACCACCGCCCCGGCGCCGACAAGCGCACCGGCCCCGATCCGCACTCCAGGCAGGATCACTGCCCCCGAGCCTATGGCAGCACGTTCCTCGACCACCACCGGTTCGAGCTTCCACTCGTCGGGGCCCTTCAGTCGGCCGGCGTCCGTGATCGCGGCGGGATGGCGATCGTTGGTGAAGGTGACGTTGTGGCCCACGAACACCCCGTCCCCGATAACCGTTCCCGCGCAGATGAAGGAATGGCTCTGGATCTTGCACCGCCGGCCGATCCGAACGTCCTCCTGGATCTCTACGAAGGGACCAACCGTCGTCTCGTCCCCGATGGTGCATCTGTAGATGTTGACGAAATCCATGATCCGAACGTCCCGTCCCATGACGACGTCGGTGATGACCTGGTGCTGCGGCTTACCCGTCACGGGTCAACCGGTGGGGCGGAGGATCGCCGGCAGGGAAACCGGGACAGGCCGGTTCTCCGCGAGCGATGCTCGGGCCGCCTCCAGCACGGAGAGGACGCGAACCCCGAAGGAGAAGTCGGTGACCGGAGCAGGACCTCCGCGGATCGCATCCAGGAAAGATCCGGCCATGACGCGGAGCGCCTCTTCCTGATGGAGTCGGGGGATCCTCACATCGCCGAGGCGGAACGTGGGGACGAGGGAGTCCTCGGTCTCGGGATCGAACCGTTCCTCCAGTTGGTAGAGACGGATCTTCTCATCGGGCTCGACATCGTTGTAGGCGGCCATCCCCTTGGAGCAGGCCAGCAAAGCCATCCGAACCTTGGTCGGCGCCAGCCAGGAGACGTGGATGAACGCTTGGAACCCGTCGTCGTAGGTGAGCGTGACGTGAGCCGTGTCCACCCGCCCCGGTCGCAATCCCCGGCCGCTGCTCTGGACGGACACCGGGTCGCGACCGAGAAGGAACGCCAGGATCGCGATGTCGTGGACGGCGAGATCCCATATCACGTCCACATCAGGTTGGAACCGGCCGAGGTTGATCCGTGTCGATTGGTAGTAATGCGGGGTCCCAAGCTCCCGGGAGGCGAGGAGGTCGCGGAGGTAGCGGACCGCCGCGCTGTACACGAACGTGTAGTCCACCATCGCGACGGACCTGCCCCTACGAGCGACCTCCGCGAGATGGACCCCGTCTCCGAGCGACGGCGCCATCGGCTTCTCGATAAGGACGTGCTTCCCTCGCTCGAGCGCCCTCAGCGCGAGCGAGGGCAGCAACCTGGCGGGAAGCGCGAGGACGACCGCGTTCACCTCGGGGGAATCGATCAGCTCCTCGGCGGTATGGAAACAGGAGATATCGGGATAGACCCTGGCGAACTCCGCGATCCGGGCCGCGTTGGGGTCCGCCATGCCGGTGACCCGGCAGGTGCCGATCCCTCTAAGGTTCCTGAGCAGGTTGGGGCCCCAATAGCCGAGGCCCGCAACACCAACGTTCACATCCCTCACTTCCATATCTTCCCATCCGGTACTACCCGCTATCTAGGGGGTTTCCCGTTTTCGCGGAGGTTTTCGCCCTCCTAGGCACTTTCTCCAGGAAGAAGTGCCCCAGCGTTCGCAGGCCCCAGATCCCCTCGGATCCGAGGAGGACCCCGGGCAGGGCCCGCCCCGCAAGGATGGCCACGCCCAAGC
>JBOGXG010000298.1:0-2293 GCA_050694195.1 Actinomycetota bacterium
CGGATACACGGGGGTCCTCCTCGGGGACACCGCGATCCCTATCTGGGACGCCACGCGGCGGTCGCTGCCCCCGTTGTTCGTCGCCTCCGCGGCGGCGAGCGCGGCGGCCCTCCTCGAACACATGGACATCACCGAGCGAGAGCGCAAGATCGTGCGGCGGTTCGGCCTGCTGGGTCAGGCGGTCGAGGTAGGCGCCATGTACCGCGTAGAGCGCGACCTCGAGGGGACGGACAGGGTCGGGCGGCCGCTGCAGGAAGGTTTGTCGGGGTCCCTATGGCGAGCCGCCCGGCGCGCCGCGATCGGGGGTCTCATCCTCGGCGCCCGGCCCCGGGGGAGCAAGACGCGTCGCATGGCGGCCGGAGGTCTCGGATCGATGGCATCGCTCGCCTTGAGGTTCGCGCTCTTCCATGCCGGCAAGGTCTCGAGCCGCGACCCACGAGCAACCTTCGAGCAGCAACGTGCCCGGATGGACGGACCTAGAGAGGTCGGCGGAACCTGATCCGGTAGGTGATGGTCCCGTCGTCTTCGTACGTCACCCGGCCGCTCTTCCTGTTGATGACGCCTCCGAAGAACCCTTCGGAGAGGTACCCCCAGTCTTTCCAGCCACGGCTCTGAAGGTTCAACCCCAAGAGCTTGCCTCTGGCACGCGCCTCCCGGTCGACGCTCGCGTAGGCAAGGGCCCCGAAATTCGGGTCGGCGAAGGGGAAGGCATCGGGGGAGTAGTCGCCTCGTCCCTTCCACGAGATGCGGTTCCGGCCGAACGAAACCGTCGTCTCGTTCAGGAGCGGATCGAACTGGAGGTCCTCGGAGGGGATCTTCGTCGCGCGAACGGCCCCGAAGCAGATGGTGAGCCCGAAGTTCTTGGTCTTCTTCTCCCAGCACTTGATCTTGTCGGCGAAAGCCATGGTCCTCGTCCGCCCGAGGGGATCCGTACTGCGGTAACCGCCTCCGACGTACATGAAGGGTCTGCCATGCTCCCTCACGAACCAGGACGCGTCGGCTATCTCGAACACCGTATGGATGACTCCAGGCTGTTGGGCAGCGGCAGCGTGCGGCAGCACACCGGTCCCGATCGCTAGAGCGAGAAGCGCAGCCGTCCGCCGCATCACCGATCTCCCTTTCAAACGCTGGTCTCGGGGGAGCTTTCTACAGGGGAGCGTCACCCCCTTTTTTCTGGTCCCGAGCTTTCCCCCGACAGGGGAACGGCACGCGGCGTCGAAGTCTGGCCATGCGGAGAACAGGAAAGGCGGGTTCGAGGTCGATCAAGCTCCCGCTCGGAGATCGGAGGCGCAAGTGCTGCTCGTGATCGCAGGTGTCTGGGTGGTTCTGTCGGTGCTGATGGTATTCGGGTGGTATGCGCTGGTCTGGGCGTTCGACCGCCGTCGCACACCTCTTCGCTAGCCCCCCAACCGCCACTCGTTATCTAGTATCAGCGCGACCTCGCCGCCGCCCGCCGCGATGCCGTAGACCGCTACCTCCGGGCCCCCGATCATGAAGTCGGTGTGGGCGACCGAGCGGTTCAAACCGATGGCATCCATCTCCTCTTCAGTCATCTCGGCGCCGCCCTCGACGCAGTGTGGGTAGCCGGCTCCGTAGGCGACGTGGCAGGTGGCGTTCTCGTCCAGCAGGGTGTCGAAGTATGTGATGCCTGTCTGGCCGATGGGGGACGTTCCGTCGACGAGTGCGACCTCCCCGAGCCGACGCGCTCCCGGATCGATCTGCATCTCACCGGCCACGACCTCGCCGCCCTCCGTCGCATCCACTCGCACGGCCTCACCGTCCTTGAACTCGATCTCGAGGTCCCGGATCACGGTGCCCTGGTGCGTCAGAGGCTGGGTCGATGTAACGACGCCGTCCACCCTCCGTGCGTCCGGGGTGGTGAATACCTCTTCGGTCGGAAGGTTCGGCGCGTGTTCCCGGCCCCACCTGGTCGCGAACCCCGCGGAACTCCAGATAGAGGTTGGGATCAGCCCCACACGCAGGTCCGTCCCCGGCCCCCGGAAATGGATCGCGTCGAATCGACGCTCGTTCATCTGCGCGGCCCTCTCCTCGAGCTCGCGCAGCCGAGCGTCCCACGCGGCGACCGGGTCGGGTTGATCCAGTCGCATGAACCTTGTTACTGCATCCCAGAGGCGCTCCACATCGGGCTCCCCGTATATCGCCTCGGCCCAACCCGGCGTGGGGAAGGCGACGATCGTCCAGTTCACCTGTTCCGAGTGGACGAGTCGCATGCGCGATGGAAGGCGAGGCATGTTGTCCATCCCCGCACGTCTCGGATCGATCCCTTTCAGGA
>JBOGXG010000299.1:0-15612 GCA_050694195.1 Actinomycetota bacterium
GCCGCGACCAAGTCGCGGCCCTCCCTCAATTCGACCAATTACACGTAAGCGTTCATTGGGGCGTTGACCGTTCTGTTGTTGTATGCGGGCCACCCGAAGTAGAAGACACCCACGTAGTAGAGATAGCCACGGTTCCGGCATGGTCCTCGCTGCCAAGACCAGATTGAGTGTAAGGCGGCGCAGGACGCCATCATGTCATTGTAGAACCAGGCGTCGCACGTGAACTTGCTGGCCCATCTGTTCCGGTAGCAGCCATCGTGATGGATGCAAGCGTGGTGGAAGTTGTAATAAGCACCGAAATGGGTGCCGGAAGCCGGGACGTACGAGCACCCGTTGTAGGACCAGGGGTGATACGTCATGTTGTAGGGCGTCGCCTGGACTCCCGGAGTCGTAGTGGCCGCGGCCGGCGATGCGTCGAGCGAGAAGGCGAGCGCCATGATCATGACAACGGCTGCGGCGATCGTCTTCGACGTTCGGGAAGGGGTTGAGAAACCTTGTGTCTTAGGGTTCCTTGGAGATGCGGCGAGGGACAAACGCATGTCGGTTCTCCTTCGTAGAGCGGAGCGTCGGGTCCATTTAGGAAATGCGACTGGCATGCTGTTTCGAGTCTCTAGCTCCGTCCTGCCGCCCGAGCCTGGAACCTCCTCCTCTGCCTCAGCCTTTGGCTATTTCGATTGACGAAGGACTTCGCGAGTTACCGGACTTAGTGGAGTTTTCTTCGCGGTCTCTGGATTGACTCACCGTCCCTAAGTTGACCGGCTACTTAGCGCGGGCGGGGGCTCGTAGCCGGCACCTCGACTCCCATCGACCTCCTGCCAACGGCGGCGTTCTTGATACCGCCGGTCGCTCCGGCGTCAAGGCGCCTGCGGTACCCGCTCGCTGCGCTCGCTCTCGTTCCTCGGCGTCGGCTACGCCGATCCCCTTGACCCCACCGCTCGGAGCCGGCGGTGCAGAGGCATCAACACCGTTGGCAACAAGGAGGTCAGACAGATGGGACTCGAAAAAGTCGCCGGATACGAGGACCTGTTCTCGCCGACCGAGTGGGACGCGATCCAGACGGGTGACTACAGCGAGCTGGACAAGGAGGTGGAGCTGCAGTTTCCCTCCGTCTCCCCGGACGGTGAGGACACCGAGGCCCACGAGGTCACGATCTACGATCCGCCGGGCCAGCACGCCGGCAACGAGGACCGCTTCGAGCTCGAGTGCGACCGCTGCGGCGACATCGGAGTTGCCGACACCGAGCAGGAAGCCCAGGCACTGGCGAAGCTGCACAGGACCTTCGCGACGAAGCACGTCGCGACCATCACGCCGATTGACGGAACCTTCGACGTCATCTGCCCCCGCTGCGGGCGGATCGGCAGTGCGGAAGACCACGACCTGGCGGCGATGATCGGACGCCTCCATGAGCACGCCTTCGAGTTCGCCGGTGTTGCAGGGGAGAGGGCATCATGACTGGACCTAAGCCTACCCAACAGATATCGTTGGGCAAGGAGGGAGGTCCCGTGGCCAAGAGATCCAGCCGCTCGAGCTCGGCGAAGAAGACAACTCGAAAAGTTACGGCTAAGGGGTCGGGCCGCCGTGTTGTGGCTGCCAAGTCATCCGGGGGACAGCCTCGAGAGACCAAGAGAGCCGGTCGCACAACCCCGGCCGGTAAGAAGGTGGTCAATCTCTTCGTCGTGGGCGAGGCGGAGAGGCTCGAGCGGTTGGTGGAGGGGTTCGGCAACAACCGCGTTGCCGAGCTGCTCGACGTGTCGCGCTCCCAGCCCTCGCGCTGGCGTCAAGGGAAAGAGAAGCTCAGTCCCGAGAGCAGGCGGCGGTTACTCGACCTCGACTATGTCCTCAGCCGATTGCTCCAGGTTTACCCGATGCGACAGGCGGAGATCTGGCTCTCTTCTACGAACGCTCACCTCGGGAGTCGACCCATCGACGTCCTCCGTCTTCGAGGGGTATCCCCGGTGATCGAAGCGATCGACGCTGAGGCGGAGGGCGCCTACGCGTGAAGCCGGCTCGCCTCCATCGCGTCTTTCCCTACCTGGAGGACGCTAAGAAGGGAGAGCCCGGTCATCCGCTGTACGTTCCAGCCACTCAGGGATCGGGCAGGGTCAGTAATCCCGAGCACTACCTCGTCCTTTACGCCTCCGACGACCCTTCGGGTGCTGTAGGAGAGGCGTTCGGTAACCATGCACTCTGGACACCGGCCTTGCTTGAGGGACCACCTTTGTTGGCCGGCAGTCGGAGAGCCCTCGCAACCTACGAGGTGGAGGCCGAGGTCCTCGATCTGGATGATCCCGTGGCCTTGGTGGATCGTGAGATCAGGCCATCACGTGTCGTAACGAGGGATCGTTCGGTGACACAAGCCTGGGCTCTCGACATCTTCCGAGAAGACCGCTGGGCTGGGGTGAGGTGGTGGAGCTACCACCGTCCGGAGTGGGGATCGTTCGGTATGTGGGATGTGTCCGGGTACACCGCTGTCGACATCGAGCCCCTTGAGGCGACGTCGGAGGCGCTGACCGAAGCAGCTCGTTTGCTCAATCGTCCGTGGCGAGACTGACTCCTTCGAGCTTGCGGGCATCGCCGAGGAGGTGGCGTCGTGAAGATTCCGTCTTCGGTCACTCCCTGACGGGCGGCGGCCTCGACGGGGAAGGGTCCTGTTTTGGGACGTGGTGGCGTCTCAAATCTCGCCCAGAGCAGGTCTACCAACCGATGAAGCTGTAGGCGTAGCACATGAGGACCGGCAGGACGATGCCTCCAAGGGTGAGCCTGACACGTGCCGTCGTGTTCTCTGTTCGCATGAGCTCGCGGCTGTAGAAGAAGCACGAGGCCGCATGCAGGATGGTGAACCCGATCAAGAGGTACAGCGCAAGCCCCCGGCATCCATCACGGCCGCAAGTCCCTTCCTCGGGCCAAACAACGATTCAGTAGAGCCGTTAATGAAGCAGCGTTCATCAAAGCGAGAAGGTAGATGAACCGAAGCTGACTCCTTCCGATTTCCACTGTCTGACTCCAGCACCATGGCTCTCCGGCTCGACTCTTTTCAGGCTCTATCAAATCAGCGACTTCTCTAGATCAAGGCGGCCCAATGGCCACCTCCGAGCCGACCTCGTATCTGGGACGCGAACCTCATCGACCTCTGCCAACTGCCCCGCCTCCTGACGGAGTGGTTTCTCTCAGCCTTCCACTCGAGACCAGGCCCGCTGGCGACCTCGTCCGATTTCATTCGGGCTCCGTCGGTCCTCCCTACGGTCGGCTGCGACATCGCCCGAGGGTCGGCCTCCGGCCGAAGAGTCAAAGTCCAGGCCAAAGTCAAAGGTAGCCACGTGGGTCGGATCCTGGATTGAGCGATATCCGATCCCATCGACCTCCTGCCAACGGCCCGTCGTTGATACCGCCGGCCGCTCCGGCGTCAAGGGCGCTCCGTTCCTCGCTGCGCTGCGGTACTCGCGTCCCTACGGGACTTACGCCCTTGACCCCTCCGCTCAGAGCCGGCGGTGCAGAGGCATCAACGCCGTTGGCAACAAGGAGGTCAGACAGATGGGATTCGAAGACGTCGCCAGCTACCAGGACCTGTTCGGCCCCCTGGAGTGGCAGGCCATCCTCACCGATGACTGGTCCCTCCTAGACGAAGAGGAGGGGGACTGATGGCACCTTCTGCCGACCTCGGCGATCTCGTAGTCGTGCTCCTAGCCGGAACGCTGTCGGGTCTCCGCGACCGTTTGTTGAGCGACGGATACCAGAACGCGCGGACCTCGTCGCCGAGCTGACCGATCGTTGCGACATCTACCTCGAGGAGATCGCATCGTGACCGCGGATCGCAAAGCAGTTGACGTCATCCTCGCGGCCCTCGGCCTCGAGCAGCGGCAACTCGCCGAAACCATGGGATATCGGCCCGGCTATGTCGCCAACGTCCTTTGGTCGGCCTCCGTCGGTCCTCGTTCCTCGGCTGCGACATCGGCCGAGTTAGACCAAAGGCAAGATCGATGAAGCCGGACCGTCGTGCAGTCAGGATCCTTCTCGCTGCCCTGAACATTGAACAACGGGACCTAGCTGAGCTCATGGGGTATGCCGACGGATACGTCGCGAATGTTCTGAACGGTTGCGTGAGAGCCTCAGCGCCTTTCAAGGTCGCGTTCGGGAGGGCGGTGGCGGAAATGGTCTTCGGCGACGACGGAGCCCCTAGGTCTATCCGGCCAAACCGCTCGCCGACTACCTCGGTCGCCGTGCAGCGAGTTCTCCCAACAAGGAGCGTTTCTACTCCGACCTCGGCCTCAGCCCGCACGGGTGGAACAAGCGCACGTCCGTGTCGGAAGAACTCGTCGATCGCATCTGCTGTGAGCTCGGCGTCCATCCCTCTCAGATCTACGGACGGGATTACTTCATGGAGGCTTCATGACGTCTCTCATGGCGGCCGCTCTCCACTACGCCCAGCGTGGCTGGCACCTCTTCCCGCTCCAAGGCCTCGTTCACGGCCGCTGCACCTGCGGCCGAACGGACTGTTCCTCACCCGGCAAGCACCCCCTGGTTCGGCGCGGTCTCCACGAAGCCTCGACCGACGAGGCTCAGATCCGACGATGGTGGCGGCAGTGGCCCAGCGCCAACATCGCCGTCGCCACAGGTTCGAAGTCCGGAATAGTGGTGATCGACATCGATCTTCCGAGGGCCCTCGAGTCGCTGGACGCGCTCGTTCACAAGCTCCCGGTAACCCTCACGGCGATCACCGGCGGCGGGGGATTACACCTTATATATAGGCGCGCGTCGCGCCCCCTTCGATGCACAAGCGCACGAGTGCCCGGCATCCGTGGCGATCTGCCCGGTATCGACGTGCGTGCAGACGGCGGATACATCGTCGCTCCGCCGAGCCTTCACGCCTCGGGCGAGCGATATCGCTGGCTAGGTACCCGTGTAGATATCGATGATCCAAACGGCGGAGATGAGCCCGATGACGGAGAGAAGGACGATCAGTGCGGTCTTCGCCTGCCTTGTCATGCCGGCAGCTTATCGGCCATCGCGGATCTTCCGGACTGGCTCCGCGAGCCGCCGCGCCGAGTCGTTCCCATCCCGCCGGCGGTTGGCTTCAGCGGAAGCGGCACCGCCTACGGCCTCGCCGTCCTCGACAAGCAACTCGCCATCCTTGGCGCCGCCAAAGTGGGGGAGCGCAACCACGTCCTCAATCGTTGTGCCTTCAATGCGGCTCGTCATGTGCGAGGGGGCCATATCTCAGAGTTCTACGCCCGTCAGGAGTTGTCCAGGGTCGCTTATCACATCGGGCTGACCGACCTTGAGACGCGTCGCACGCTCGACTCCGCCTTCCGAGCTGCGAGCTAACGAACCTCGAACCTGACGCTGGAGACAAGCGTTCGCTCCTCGATCGTGCCGTCTTCATCCGAGATGGCGTCCTTGCGGAGCTCATAGGTGCCCGGCTCGAGCCGCCCCGGGATCCGCCACTCCCATGACCCATCGCCATTGAAGCCGATGGTTTCGAAGACCATGTTGGGATCTGGCCACACGGTTTCCAGTTGGTCATCGTCGAGGTAGGCATGAGTCCACGCCACTCGCTTCTGTTCGCCGTCCTCTATCCGGTAGAGATCGCCGTCGACCCCCCAGATGTGCTCGGGAGGGGGTTGGTAAGTGACCGTGACGACGTCGCCAGGCCGGACGCTCGAGTCGCTGATGCAGAGGATCGAGCATGCCTGGTCGGAATCGGACCGGCATCCTGCGAGAGGGACGAGCAGCAGGAGACCGATCCAAGCCGTAGCCTTCATGTCCCTTTGACGTTATCGCGCTCTACTTCTGTTCCAGTTCCATGATCGCCGGCATGCCATACGGCCTAGCCGTGCTCGAGAAGCAGCTCGCTATCCTCCGCGCCGCCAAGGTAGGGAAGCGCAACACCACTCTCAACCGCTGCGCCTTCATCATCGCCAAGCACGTCGCGGGCGGCCACATCAACGAGGGGACCGCTCGCTCGGAACTTGAGCATGCGGCGCTCGTCATCGGACTCAGCGCCTGGGAGATCGAACGCACGTTGGACTCGGCATTCGCGGCCGTTCGGGTCACGGGTAGGGTCGGCCAGCGATGAATCCCAAGCGGCTGCTAGCGAAACTGGAAAAGGGATCCATGGCCAACGTGGCATTCTCAGACGCGGAACTCCTGGCGATCGCTCTCGGATTCCGCCGGGAGCGGCTCCGTGGCAGCCATCACATCTATAAGCATCCGGCCGTAGAGGGGAGGCTGAACCTTCAGCCTATCAAGGGCCCGGCCAAGGGATATCAGCTGAAGCAGCTCATGGAGCTTGTGGAAGCTCACGGATTAGGATTGGAGGACTAACGATGGATGACTCTCGCTACCACATAAACGTGTTCTGGTCGGATGAGGATGGTTGCTTTGTGGCCGACATCCCGGACCTACGTTTCTGCTCCGCTTTCGGAGACTCCCCCGAAGAAGCGGTGCGCGAGGTCGAGATCGCAAAGCGAGCGTGGCTCGAGGCGGCGAGAGATGCAGGGGACCCCATCCCCGAACCTTGGTACCGACCCCCGGAAGCAGGCAAGCGCGCCGCCGGCTAGAGGGCTGGCGATGCAGGTTGTGAAGAAACAGCGATTTCTCATCGTGTACGACTACGGGATGGGAGGTGTGTGGGCTTTCATCCATGCCCGTTCACGCGGAGAGATCGAGCGACGAATGCCCGACCTAAAGATGGTCGACGAGACGCCGGCGTGGATGTCTCGAGATGTGATCAAGCGGATCGAGGAACGGATGACCTTCGATATCGATAGGCCCCATGGATGGTTGTCCAGGATCGCTGTCGCGCCGGACGACAGCGCGGCAGGATAGCTCCGTGACCCTCGGCCTCCTTCACTGACTCGCATCACGGACGTAGAGGTGATCCGCCACAATGTCGCGCGGCTCACTTTCAGTGACGGAACCGTCGGTTATGTCGATCTGGGTCCCGTGATCGCAAGCGGCCCGGTATTCGAGCCGCACCGAACCGACCCAGATTTCTTTCGCAGGGTCTATGTGGATGAGGCCTGCGGAACGATCGCGTGGCCGAACGACACCGATCTCGATCCTGATGTGCTCTACGCCAAGGCAACCGGCACCTACGAAGCTCTCGTCGCCCCGGGCGGCCCCTGGGCCGAAGAGTGACTTACGGTGACTGAGTGTCGCACCGAGAGTTCCGTTTCAGAACCGTTGTCGATGCAGGCGTCGTGCAGGTCTTCGACCTGTCGAGGAGCATCGATCTACACGTCGACTCGATGCAACGCTCCAAGGAACGAGCGGTGGCCGGCGTGACGTCGGGGCTCATAGGGCCCGACCAATCGGTGACTTGGGAGGCGCGCCACTTCGGGCGGACCTGGCGTGTCACCTCTCGCATCAGCGAGTTCGACCCCCCTCGTCGCTTCGTCGACGAGATGTCAGAAGGACCATTCGCCTACTACCGCCATGAGCATCTCTTCGAGGAGAAAGACGGTCGCACGGTGATGGATGATGTCGTGAGGTTCAGGACCCGCTTTGGACCGCTAGCCGATCGGATGGCTGAGGTCTATCTACGTCGCTTGATGAAGGTCCGTAACGAACACATCCGCAAGGCTGCCTCGCCTCCTTGACTCCATCTCTGACCTAACCGGGCTGCGAGTTCTTCGGGATGATGCTGGCCCCCGTCATATCGTCGAGGATCGACCCACCGAGTTCGACGGCCCGTTCCAGCGCATGATCATAGCTGATCGCAGTGTCGACATCGATATCGTTTTTCATGATGCGGAATCGAGGTGGGATGAGACCCCTCTCACGGACCGCTTCTGCTCGAGCGCGGTCCTTGTCGTGGGGCACGCCGTGGTGCTTCGCGTAGTCGACCCGGTTGCAGAGCCGATGAGCCAGTCGAACATTGTCAACGGTCAGCTTGCCACCTTCGCTCTTCAGGTTGATGTGATCCGGGGTCGGCATCCAATCGGAGAGAGGTTCAGGCACCGGCTCGAAGTAGCTCCGGCCGCCCAGCTCCTCTGGATAGAGGCACTCGTTCATGGCGCAGGTGACGTCACGGATGTACCCCTCTTGCGCTGCGACGATCATGATGCCGGTCACGCCGAGCTTCCTTAGTTCCTCGGCGACTCGTCGTCCGCGCTCTGGATCTAGTTCTTTGTCCGCCACGGATGCCATCTTAGTCGCCTTAGCTGTCTTGTCCCTGTGGCGGTGACGCCCGATCCAACCGCCCGAAGGGCGTGAGGAGTCGCCACCCGACTATGAAGACCAGCACCACATAGAAGATAGCCCCGAGCCATTCCGGGTAGATGAGGCCCGGGGGAGAGATGTACTGCGTCTCGCAGACTCGCTTGAGCCCACTGCGCCGAGACTGCAGCCCGTGACCATCCCGCCCTTGACGAAGTGGACGTGGGGCGTTGGCGCAGTGTGTCTCCCAGTCCAAGTGCCCGCCTGTAGTGCGCTGTTCGCGGCACCGCCATGCAGCCGACAACCGCGTCGCAGGTTCGTTAGGAGAGTTCCGAGGTTGGTCCGGAACGAGACCCACAGAGGTGGAACGATCAGGTGATCCCAACAGCCGTGCTGGGGGAAGCGATGGTTACGTCGTATGTCCTGGGGGCGCGCCCCGCGCGCCGGCGGTCAGCGGACTCAGATGGAGCTCCTTCATTAGAAGGCGCACATTGCGGCGGCGCTCACCATCGACGGGCCCGTCGGGCGCGGGCGATAAGTCGAGCATCGGACAGAGGAGCCCCACGCGGAAGGTCACCGCCCTAAAGGCTCACGGGGAGGCGCTCGTCCGTTCCGCGACCCCACACCGGGTCGTTGCCGCGTATCAGCACCCAGTGTTGGGTGACGTCCGCTCGGTAGAGGCGGAGCCGGCCCCCTCGGAGTTCGTCCGGCGACATCGACCTGACGCCTTCGAAGCGGGGCCGGAACGCAGCAGCGCAGTCCTCCTCGGTCGGAGACTCGATCGTCTTCGCGGTTCCGCTCATGTAGACGGCTTCGGCACCGCCGATAGGAACCGACGAATCGAAAACGACGATGCTCACCTCGGAGCGCCGTGAGATGTTCACGGAATGCTCAGCCTCCCGCGACGAGATCCAGAAGAGCTCCCGATAGTCCCGGTGGCCGAAGTAGACAGGAGTCACCCACGGGCGGCCGGCGGGGTCCACCGTGCCAATCGTCATGTAACGGTTGGAGCCGATGATCCGCTTCGCCATGGCCACCAACTCAGATGGGTCACGCAACGTCCGCCCTCCTTCCCGGCCCTGAGCCTACGTGACGTTCTTCGACCCCCTCTTGAACTCCGGGATCTATGTTTGTCTCGCCGCTCAGGCGCGGGACCTTTTCCCTAAGCCGGACGGCTCTTACCTGTCCCTACGCGGGGTCTTTTGAGATGTGATCCGGGATCCCCACCAGCAGCAGGGCCGCGACGGCGACGCACGCCGCCGATACCGCGGCCCCCCGGGTGATCCCCCCGCCCGAATACAGAGGCTGAGCCACCAGTGCACCGGCGGCGCGTCCGATGCCGATCGACACCAGCATGACCGAAAGGACCCTCTCTCGCGCGGCCGAGAGTTCACTCACGAACGGGATGGCCGAGACGATGGTCACCTCGAACGCCGTTATCCAAACGACGACGACCACCACGGCCAGTGGCAAGGACGAACCCACCGATCCGAAAGCCAGGTAAGCCAGTGCCGTGACGATCAGACCGCCGAGCCACATCCGCTTGAGACCCACCCGGTCGCTCACCGGCCGCCACCAGCCCTTCCCCCATGACCTCGGCAACCACGATCGCAAGGGTGAACGTGCCGATGCCTGCCACCGACAGCCCGAAGTCCGCTTCCAACCATTGGCCGTAGAGGACGAACACGATCTCCGAGGCCATGATGAACAGGACGACGATCCCGATCACCCTGCGGATCGACCCATCGAACCGCAGGGACCGCGGCCGGTGCTCGAGCGGGCGATCGGGCTCGATACCTCGGGCTACGGCCACCGTCCCCACGATAGACAGCACCGATATCAGCACGAACGGAGCGCGCCAGTCGGTCGCCGCGATGAGGAAACCCGATGCGGGGGCCGCTATCAAGAGAGACATCGCCCAGGTCAGCTCGGTGATCCCGAAGACGCGGCCCCGCTCCTGATACGGAACGCGGTCCCCGAACCACGCTTGCATCGGAAGGTCGAACGTGGTCTTGGCGAAACCGACCACCACGATCCCGATCGCAGCGGCCGCGAACGACCCGGTCGCGGTCACCGCCGCGCCCACGACGACGGCGGCGATGGCCACGAGCATGATCGAGCGACGCCCATGGCGTTCCGAGACGCGGGCGACCAACGGAGTGGCGAAGCCCCCCAGGTTCCGAAGCGCGATAACCGACGCGAGTGCTCCCGGCGATACTCCCAAACCGCGGGAGATGGCCGGAAGGAAGGGATACACAACCCTCAAGCCGGCGCTGGCGGCGGTACGGGCGATGAAGACGGCCGTCAACGCTCGCTTGATGTCCCTGCGCATCCGGGAAGTGTAGGTACTTGGCGCGATGGACTGATCTTGATGGCTATCGACGTCAACGAATCCTCTTCGGCCTCGAGCTGACACCCGATAGGGTATCGACGAGAGATATCCCATCGGGTATCATAGACGCATGAGCACTTGGGCTGGCAACCTCATCAAGGTCGCACGACACGATTCGGGTCTGTCGCAACGTAAGCTGGCCCGCCGGGCGGGAACGTCTCAAGCAACCATCTCGGCCTACGAATCGGGGTCGAAATCGCCGACCCTCGACACACTCGCCAGGATCGTCCGGGCGGCGGGGCAGGACCTCCTCATCCAGGTCGTCCCCTATGACCCCCATGACGAGGTGATCGCCGCCTACGAAACGTCTCTCCCGGACCGGGTGCGGAGGCGGCATCGCGATCGAGAGCTGCGGGACCTCAACCGCGTTCGCAAAGCGCGCGGTCTTCCGGCGGTGTCCGAGGAAGAGATGGCTTCGCTCAGTGGCTGACTTCGACCCGCGCCGCATCGTCATGGCACTGCTCGATCATGGTGTCGATTTCGTGGTCATCGGTGCCAACGCCGCCATCCTCCAAGGCATCGCTATTCCGGCGACCTTGGACTTCGACGTCACCGCCGCGGTTTCGGACGCCAATCGCAAGAGGCTCGCCCAGGCGCTTAAAGAGCTGGATGCCAAACTTCGGTTGCGTCCCGGAGACGCTCCGCTAGAGACGCCACTCGACGAGAGGATGCTCGCTGGAGTTTCGGTCGTGACGCTCATGACCCGATACGGCCCCTTCGATGTCCTCTTCGAGCCGGCGGGCGGGCCGCCGTATAAGGAGCTCAAGAAGCGTTCGGTGGAGGTGCGCGCCTATGGCGTCGTGGTGCGGGCCGCATCGTTGCAGGACATCGTCGCGATGAAACGCGCCTCCGGCCGCGAGAAGGATCTCGCCCACCTCGTCATCCTTCTGAAGCACCTCGGGGACAACCCGACGGGGGAGTAGCGAGAAAAGGATGCACCGCCGAGCCTTCCTCAACCTCATCCCGCGGCCCGGCGTTCGCTGACCGCGAACCGGCGAGCACCGTAGTCTGCTAACTCCTCCGCTAGGGCCGCATGCTACGCGTCGAACCCGACGCTCGGTCGTTAGCTGCGCGACGACTCGCGGTGTGTTTGCCCCTCGGCCGCCCCATGTTCCAGACGCTCATCGCGCAGTCTGCGACGCCCTTTCCAACGTAGCGGCCTTTCCCTACACGTTCATCGGATGCACGTCGGAGCTCGAAGTAGAAATCCCAGCCGCGCTCTTCGCGCTCTTCCTGGATCCGCAGGGTCTTCAGAGTGAGTCGGTCGTTTAGGTCGTGGCGCCCTTCGAAGTACTCCATGAGGTTCGAGCGGTCTTCCCCTTCCTCCCACTGGCGTTCGGGCTCCGCGTAGTAGCCCTCAAAGCCAGGTTCCTGCGGAAAGATCTCGTCGAGACGCTCGAAGTCGCCACGGTTGTAGGCCCGGATAAAGCCGTGGACTATGTCGCGGACTTCCTCGCGAGTCCCAGTCTCAAGGTGCTGGCCGAGCTGCCACGGCGGGCAATCGAGAAGCGGCCGGCCCCCGGCGGGGTCGTCCATTACGAGGACCGGGAGCAGAAGCGTGGCGAGCAGGACGTGCCTCATATGTCTAAGGGTTTCGCCACATGGTGAGGCGTCCCTTGCGGCTCGTTGGGCCCGCCTACTGAGCGGACCGCCTCACCACCTCTCCGGGCGAGGCCGCGCGGCGAGATCACGCGGTCCTTTCGTGCGCACCGTAGTTCGCTACTTCGGTGGCCAACCGGTCAGCGGCGAGTACGGAACGCGGACGATCTGGGGGATGGAAGTGCTTCGCGAGTGAAGATGCCTCGGGCTGCGGCACACTACGAATGTGAGGCGCGTCACGCTCGTCGTGCTGGTCATCGTGGGGGTGGTTCTCGTCGTGCTCTGGGCCTTTCAACGACGTCTGATCTATCTCCCCTCGAGGGGGCCGGTCCCCGATGCCGGCGCGGTGATCGACGGCGCGCGTGAGGTCACTCTGAGGACGAAGGACGGTCTTGACCTGGGTGCATGGTTCGTGCCCGCCCATGAACCCGACCACGAGCTCACCATCTTGGTCGCAAATGGCAACGCCGGCGACCGTTCCTTGCGCGCACCACTGGCGCAGGCACTTGCGGAGGAGGGGTTTGCAGTCCTCCTCTTCGACTACCGCGGCTACGCCACGAACCCGGGCCACCCGAGCGAGGAGGGACTCGCGCTCGACGCTCGTGCCGCCTATCGATTTCTCACCGAAAGCGAGGGAGTACCAAGCGACCGACTCATCTACTTCGGCGAGAGCCTCGGCGCAGCAGTGGTGACGGAACTGGCGACCGAGTATCCACCCGCGGGGATGGTGCTGAGATCGCCATTCACCGATCTGGCCGCGGTCGGACGCGTGCACTATCCCTATCTTCCCGTGGGCGCGTTGCTCCGAGACCGCTTCCCCCTGATCGAGTACATCCGAGAGGTAGAAGTGCCAACGGCGGTTGTTCTCGGTACTCACGACTCGATCGTGCCCCCGCAGCAGAGCCTTGCCGTTGCGGAGGCTGCCCCGGGGCCGACGACGGTTGTGAAAGTCAGCGCCGACCACAACGACTTCGCGCTATCCAGTGGCCGGGACGTCATCGACGCGGTGATCGATCTCTCCGAACGCATCCGCGCAACCTAAGGGACGTCGGACTCCGAGAACGGCTAAGCGCCGAAGGAGGCGCGACGGAAGTAGCACCATGAACCACGTGGCTCTAGACGGGAACCTCACACGACGATCTCGAGCTCCGCCATACCCAGAGTGGCGCGGCCTTCGCAGGCTTGACTGTCGCGGTGAGCCACGGGTCCCAGAAAGATGGAGCGTGGCAAGACGTCACCGACGTGTTCTTCCGCTGCACGGCATCGTGCATCGACGCCGAGAACGCGAGTCGCAGCCTCAAGAAGGACATGCGGGGGTTCGTCGCCGGCTAGCTCGTCCAGCGCACATGGCAGGACGAGTTCGGCACCAGGCGCCCACAGCGTCGGGATCCAGGTGGCGTAAGTCGGACCAAGACCCCTGTACGACGCTCCCCAGTAAACCTCGCTGCGCTCACCGGGTCTAGACAGGGACGCCTTCGAGCTCGCCGGGGTCACGCAGGAGGTCGCTTCGTGACGGCGTAGCGAGGGTTAGCGGAAGGAGTACTCCACGGTTACCTGGGGCTCGCCAGCCCAGTTGCACGTCACTATCGAGATCTGCTGAGCTTTCTTCAGCTTCAGTTCTGTGTGCTCGGGAACGCCGCGGTCGCCCGACGACTCGGCGAGGACGTTGCCCTCGGGATCGGTTACGAATAGGTCCCAGTCCCCGGTCAATTGAGGGATCCCCACCTCGAACTTGCCTTTGCGTGGGGCTTCGAACTCGTGGAAGTGCTTGTGCACGCCATCGACTCCGTAGAAACAGCCCTCGCCGTTGTCGTAGGAACCGTTCGGGTAGGGAAGGGCGGTGGCCTGATACGACTCTTCGATCGGCGCACGTCCGCCGGCGGCGGCCGGCAGCGCTCCGAGCGCCGAGATGACAAACACGAGCATCCCCAGCTTGCGCATCGCTCCTCCTCGCCTCGTTGCACGGGAGACTTCGACGCGCCTAGCCTTTGCTCCTCCTAGCAGCGCAGTGGATGAGACCCACTCCGACGCGAGGACGGCACGCCACGCTCCGGCATCAAGGCGCCTGGCGGTAGACCCAGTAGGACTCATGGATGCTGAATTGCTCGCTGAGTCCCTGGTCAGTCGTAGTTGACCCACAACGACAGGAACGCAGCATCGCGTACCGCCTGGACCCCAACATAGGAGCCCCCGAACGAGTACCTGCCCGGTTTCATCCGAGGTCTGATGGAGTAAGACCCGGATCCCCCCGAACTGAGCAAGGGCGGTACAGAGTAGCCAAGGTCCTGGCTCATCTCGGCTCCGTCCGCCTGACACGCCGGCGTGTAGGCGATCTCCTCGGGCAGTGAAGGCTTTCCTCGATAGAGGCAATCGTTGTACAGCTCCGCTGCACCGTTCTGATGTCGCTCGACGAAACCCATAAGTGCCACGCCTTGACTGTGCAGCTTGTAGGTAGTTCCCGCCGTGAAGACATTCTTGACCTGACCGCCGGCGGACGAAACACCGACCGAAGCGTCAACCCGCTCGCTGGGTTCGAGGTCGGCGGAGCCCTGCACATCGCTCAGCGTGAGCTCCACTTCGACCGGCGCGCCGTCGGTAATGACGTAGGCAGGGTAATCCCCTGCAGGGAGTTTGAAGACCGTGCCGCGCTTCGGCCACTTGAGCCCGATCGGGACGACGACCCTGGTGAGCCAGCCCGACCACCCGTCCGAGCATCCCGGGCGATCGCAGACCCGAAACGCGGCCGCGTAGATCCCCTGGGGCTTGCGTGTGCCCTGACGCACCAACAGGAAGCCCGCCACCCGTCCGGCCCCGCGGATCCGCAGCGTTGTGCTCTCGAACACGTCCCACTTCCAGGCGGCCGGCTGCGGAAGGATGACCTCGAGGTAACCACTCTTCTCCGCTCGAAACGTGTTGTGCGCCCCGAGCTGTGGCGACTCTAGCGGCGAGCGCGCGTTCACGGGAGCGATGTGACTCGGGATGACCAGCAGCCCGGCTGCGAGAGCGATGGCTCGGGGAAACCTCTTCATGTCCTGAGAGTTCGGCGGACGTCGTCGGGGTCCTCCCATCTCGACGACGACGTCTAAGACAGCTGTACTTGTCAGGCTGAAGGGCGTCGTCTCCTACGAGCGGCTCCTCATCCACCACTCGAGTCAGGTCCGCTGGCATGTCGGAGCACCTCGGCGCAAGCTGCAACTGGGTGCCTACATGGTCTGCCAGGGCGTGAAGAGCTGCGGATCCTCGCTTCCGGCCAGCCTCGCTCTTACCTCTGCGCTTGGCTCGCCGAGGAGTTCGCCCGAGAACGATCCCGTCGCGAGAATCTCCTCCATCAGATCGGCGAGATTCGCGCCGTGTTCGATGAGCGCTTCCGAATCCGTAAACCGCTCCACGACGATGCACTCCGACTCATCGTCATTGATGTAGGTGTCGTACTGCAGCGTTCCGGGGTCCTTGGTTCGCACGAT
>JBOGXG010000300.1:0-4111 GCA_050694195.1 Actinomycetota bacterium
TGGGAGAGTAGGACGCCGCCGGATTTCTTAACTAAAGAAGCCGCCCGAGAGGGCGGCTTCTTTGTCGTTCGAGATCGTCAAGGCGTCAGCGACGACGGTTCCTGTCGTGCTTATGCCGGTCTGAGTCCGACTTCGCGCTCGAGCAGACGACGTCGTCGCGCGTCTCTTCGGCGATCTTGGCTCGGTATCGGCCCTTCTTGTCCGGGATCTTGGTGGCGTACTTTCCGTTGTCCCGTGTCTGGGTCGTCTCGATCGTCTTCCACCCGTCCTTCTTCCTCTTCTTCTGGATATTCACATCGACGTCCGCGATGCAGGCGTCGCCTCCTTCACCGCTAGCTCGTACCCGGCCCTTCGCCCTGAGGTGCCCCTCCAAGTTGAGCGACACACGGCGGGACACCTCGGTGGGTGGGAGGGGCGTGATGCTCGGAAGCGGCGATGGGCTGTCCGATGCGGTAGGGCTGGGCGAGCCGGTGGGGGACGAGGTTGGCGACCCCGTCGCAGTAGGTGATGCAGTGGCGCTGCCGGAGGCGGTGGAGGTGGGTTCGGACTCGGCTTCGGCTTCGGGATCGACCTCGATGGTTCCCGTCATCTCCGGATGGATGGAGCAGTGATAGCCAAATTCTCCACCGGTGACGGACGCGAGGTCTGGGTTGATCTCCTTAGAACATGACTCTCCCGGAGCGATGGGGCAGTTGCCATCGAATGCCTGTTCCCCTACGACGGGGGGATTAGGGTCGTCCGCCACGATGTCGTGGTCGCCGACCGCGGCGGTGTCTTTGTTCGTCCATGTAACGGTATCGCCGGGGGCGACAGTGATCGTCTGCGGCTCGAAGCCGGGATTCAGCCGCGCGTCCACCCCGTGGTCCGCGGCCGACGCCGGCCCCCAGGTGAGCATGGAATAGAAGAGGGTCCCAGTTACGGCGACGGCGATCCCCAAGCTCAGTCGTGAACGGACCTTCTGTCGACGTGCCATACAGCCTCCCGTCTAGCCGGTCCTTACCCTTTACGCCGATGCACGGCCCGGAGGGCCGTGCAATCCCGAGAGACTAACGGCATCTGGCACGGCGTGTAGCCCTTTGGTCCTTAGCCGAGAGCGGTCACTGGGGCGCCACCGCGCTGAGCTGGCCATACCTGTCCCCATATAAGAGCTCGGGGATGTCCTGGGCCGGCAGAGACAGGAGAACGGACGTCGGGCCCTCAGGGGTCACCGGCGGGACCAACCTTACGAGCGAAACGTCGTCGAGCAGCAACTGGACCTGGGCTTTCTTCGTTATCGGCGGCTCCCATGTCACCCAGAGCTCGAGCCGCTGGCCCTCCTGGACGTCGGGGGAGAGCCCCGATAGATCGTGAAGGCCCAAGGCATATGTGCGACGGGCGTCGGCCTCGGAGGAGACTGCCCTCCCCGGCCGCAGCGCGGGCGAGGCGGGGGAGCCCGGCGATATCGGGGCCGGGTGGCCGACGCTCTCCCCAACGGGAGAGATGGAGGACGGTCCATCCATCGGCGGGCCCATATTGGGGATGAGAGCCCAGATCAATAGGGCGACAACGAACACCGCGCCTCCGGCGAACGCGAGCCGCCGCGTACGCGTGGTCATCCTGACAGGCCGCCGTCGATGGCTAGGGCCGCGCTCCCGAGTCCGTGTATGACGGCGACCTGCAGGAAATCTGACATCAGCGCGATTCCGCCGGAAGGGTGAGTTGTTGACCGGGGAAGATCCGATCAGGATCGCGGCCGATCACTTCGCGGTTGGTCCGGTGGATCTTGTGCCAGTAGCGAGCGAGCCGCAGCGGATCCTTTGTGCCGAGGGCATGCTCCGCGATGGTCCACAGAGACTCGCCGGGCGCGACCCTGTGAACCGTGGGGAGAGAAGTGTCGAGTTGTGACGGCTCGAGATCTTTCCCGGCGGGATGCATGCGCATGCTGGCTTCTCGGTCGGCCCGATCCGAGCCGTTCCGCACGGGTTCGTTTCCATCTGCTTGTCGGGTGCGACCCCCTCGAGGGAACAAGGGAGTGATCCGATCGCGACGCGCTCGCCCCCGATGTATCGCCGGGTGCACGTGGTCGCCAGTTGTCTTCTCCCACGGAGGAGCGCTCGTCCGGGCTCCATCTTCGGTCGGCGCTCCGTTCGACGGCCCGCTGGGATCGACGCCGGTTGCCCTGGTCCTGACGAGCGGGAGAGGAGGGGGGAACCCGCTCGTCTCGGACCAGGGGGCTTCCGGAGCGGGGACCGACCCGGGGAGGGGGGACCCTTGTCGCTTCCTTGCGGCTCCGGCCGGGGAGGACAGCGCGATGACGAACCCCAATGTGGAGAGGCACCGGTGAACCCAGCGTGGCCGAGGCCGGGTGCCTCCTTGGGGGAGGCGCACTCGGATACGTATCCGGATGGCGAAGAGAAGGATCAGCGAGTAGGCCGCGATCATCAGCGACCCGGTCTCCAGCATGCGATCGAGTTCGGTCGGTGTCATCGCCTGCCTCCGATAGCCTCTAGTTGTCTGCGTTTACCTATGAATCCGGCTTGCACCGGTGTATCGCACCGGTATGCGTGAGGTCAAGAGAAAATGTCCGGGTTGGCAAGAAAAAGTTGGATATGTAACAATGCGAGCCATATTTTGCCGGCGGAGGCGAGATGGCGGGGCGGACCAACGGGTTCCTGACGGAGTTAGAGGCGTCATTCGACGCCGCCGTGGCGCGCGACGAGAACATCGCGGCCGACGATCTGGCGCGCTCCTTCCGCCAGGACGAGCGGCTCACCGAGATCCTGTCGCGCGGAGGCGCTCGTTTCGTGGATCTCGGACACGGGGCGAGGCTTCCCGTCGTCGAGGTCGGTGCGGACTACGCTCTTGCCGGCACGACGGCTCCGATCCTCGTGCATGTGGCAACCGCCATCTTCCATCCCGCGACCGACGGCGGTCCTCCCCGCACAAGTAGTGCGACCTGGCTCGAGGTCCTGAGAACATGGGCGATCGAGCGGCGAAAAGTGCAGGTCACAGCGCTAGGCCGGACCATGACGGGGATCTTGGCGGAGGCCGCTCGCGACCATCTGACCGTGGACACGGACGGAGGCCCGGCTCTCATCCCGCATGCCGTCGTCGCCGCGGTTAGGTCCTGTCCCGGGGATTGAGCGGATGAGCCTGCGCCCACACTTTCGTCTCTTCGTGCAACCTCTCGACGTAGGAGTCGAGTTGTTTGGAGTCGACCCGCCAAACCCCTCGTCCCCCGATCTTTATGGCCGGAAGCTGACCCGATCGAACGAGCGCATAAACCTGGGGGACGCTGACGTTAAGGAACGTCGCGACGTCCTCGAGTGTGAGGAACCGAGGTGCCACCCCCGGCGTCCTGCTCGACTCGTTTTCGTCCTCCGAGCGCGGGCTCATGCCACTCAGGATACCAGCAGAGGCGCGTGGTGGCGTGTATTTGAGTCCGGTGGCTTTCGTTTGACTGAGGTAAACGGATGAGGGCCGGCCTGGACGTTCCCCAGGCGCGGCGTATGGAGCGGATGGGATGGCTGAACGCGAGAACGCTCCTCGGGCTCCTCGTCTTCTCCGCGGCGCTTTTCGGTGGTCAGCGTGTGCTCCAGAACGCGGAGAACACCGTGGGGGTGTGGGCGGCGGCTCGCGACGTGCCCGAAGGGGCGGTGATAAGCGCCGGCGATCTACGGGTGGCGGACGTTCGCATGCCGAGCGATCTCCTGAGCCGGTATGCGCTGGCTTCGACACCGCTCGAGGGAGCCGTCGCGACGAGGTCGATCGCGGCCGGCGAGCTCTTCTCGACCGCCTGGGTCGCCGAAGATGCAGAACTGCAAACCGGACGCGTCATCAGCCTCCCGGTTCAGACGGATCATGCGGTCGGCGGTGCGTTGCGCCCAGGTGATCGCATCGACATCCTGGCAACATTCCAGGCCGGCGCGCGCGACGCGAGAACCGTCGTTCTGGCCCAGGACGTAGAGATCAGAGACGTTGCCGAAGCGCAGGGTCTGATCGAGAACGCAGGCCAGGTTGGTGTCACGGTTGCCGTCGATCCGGAGCAGGCCGTGCGGCTCGCCTTCGCGATCCGCAACGCGGAGATCGATGTCGTACGCGTAACGGGGGTTCCCGGATCACTCGTCGGAGG
>JBOGXG010000301.1:0-12310 GCA_050694195.1 Actinomycetota bacterium
GACAAGCGCGCGAATGAGGTACGGGCCGCGACGATCTTTTTCCTTTCCTCGAAAGTCACCTATACGCAGCGGATCTTGGTCCAAAACCGGGAGGGGGTCAGCGGGCCACGGGGCCGGGGGGGCCGAACTCCCGGCCGGCCTCGATCGGATCGATCCCCGCCGGAACCCGCTCCTCGAACGCCTTGATGATCTCCTGGTGGATCTCGGCCGCCGGGAGCCCGGCCTCGAGAACCACGAAGCGGGCCGGGTATTTCTCGGCGATCTCGAGGTAGGCCGCGCCGACGCGGTCGTGGAAATCCTTGTCCTCGCGCTCGATGCGATCGCGCTCCTCGCCGACACGTTCCAAGCCGACCTCCGGATCGACCTTCATGTAGAAGACGAGATCCGGCAGCAGACCGCCGGTTGCCCATCTGCTTATGTCGTAGATCTGCTGGAGCCCGAGCCCCCTACCGATCCCTTGATATGCCAGGGAGGAGTCGAGGAATCGATCCGACACGACGATCTTGCCTGCCTCGAGGCTCGGCTTGATGACCTGGGCCACGTGTTGCGCGCGATCGGCCGCGTAGAGCAGAGCCTCGGCGCGCTCGTTCATGTCCGCGGCTTCCGGGTCGAGCAGGATGTCCCTGATGCGTTGGCCGATCTTCGTGCCGCCCGGCTCACGCGTTGCGACGACCGTATCGCCGCGCGCCTCGAGCCAGTTCGTGAAGGCCTCGATCTGGGTGCTCTTGCCGGCCCCCTCGCCACCCTCGAACACAACGAAGTAACCCTGCTTCGCGTCCTTCTCGTGACGCGCCCATCGCTCTTTGATCGCGCGCACCGACAGAGCGCCTCCACCTATGGCGAAGAGGCCCGCGAACCACAGCGTCGTGCGGCTGCCGGGCAGCTCTAACTCGAAGTCGCCGATGTTCACGACGTGGTCGCCTATCGCGCTGGCAACGAGGGGGAAGAGGCCGAGCCCGACCAGAGTCCCGATGCGGATGACCGTGTAGGCCGCGCTGAACGTTCGCCCGCGCAGTTCGTCGGACGTCACTTCGTGGATCAGCGAGTAACCGGTTGAGTACGCCGCGCCTCCGAAGAAACCGAGCGCGCTCGCGATCGGTATCGCGGCTTCGAGGCTTCCCATGCTCGCGAGCGCGATGAGACCGACGCCGAGAAGCAGTAGCGAAGCCGAGAAGAGAACGTCCTTCTGCACGCGCTTCGCGATCGCGCCGACCATGAGTAGCCCGATGATCATCCCGGTCGCGAGGAAACCGATGAGGAACGCGAAGCCCCGGTCGCCCGCGTTCAGCACCTGGTCCACGAACCCGATCCCGAGCGAGAACACGCCGCCCGCGGCAGTGAATGTGAAGGCGATCCCGAGGATCCACGGGCGCACCTGCTTGTGTCTCGCGACGAAACTGATGCCCTCGATGAGGTCGCGCTTGATCACACCGAGATCGACGCGGCCGGCGCGGGTCCTCGTCATCGGGATCGTGAGGCTCGAGATCATCACTGCCGAGAACGCGAACGTCAGGGAATCGAGCCATAGCGCTAGGGCCTCGGGACTGTCCTGCAGCCCGCGCAGCACCGGAACGTTGTCGCCGAGCACCGAGCCCAGCGACGACAACCCGAAGTAGACGATCGACGCGAGTGGCCACGGACCGTACACACCCAAGAGCGATAGCGAGTTCGCGTAGGTGAGTTCGCCCGGCGTGACCAGGTGAGGCAGCGACGCGTCCTTCGCGGGCCCCCAGATCAGCGTCAGGCTCTCGAGGATCATCGACGCGAACAGGAGGTAGATGAGGTTCGGGGCAAGAGGCAGTGAGAACAGGATGCCGGCGCGCACGAGATCGGCGGTGACCATCGTTCTCTTGCGATCCCAGCGATCGGCGATGACTCCCGCCAGAGGCCCGACGATGAATCCCGGGAGTACTCGAGCCGTCATCACGATCCCGACCCCCGCGGCGCCGGCGATGTCGGCGGCGTAGACGGCGATCGCTATGACCCCGATCCAGTCCCCGAGGCTGGAGACCATCTGGGCGAGGAAGAGCCGGACGAAGTTCCGGTTCTTCAGCAGATGGGCATAGGTCGCCTGGTCCTCAGCCGAGGGATCGATGACCTTTAGATCAGGGCGATGCCGCGGAGCCTCCTGGATAACTCACTCCCCTTTCCCGGCCTTTGCCCCACACAGATACCCAATCATCCTATGGAGGCAGGCATGGGGAACCGCTACGTTCTCCACCAGGACGACGATTATCCGGCTCCGGCTGGAAACCTCGCGTTCGGGGGCTACTTCTTCGTCGTCTTCTTCCGGGTGGTCTTCTTGGCCGTCGACTTCTTCCGGGTGGTCTTCTTCCGCTTCTTGGGGGGGCCGGCCGCCCGTTTCTCGGCCAGCAACTCCGCGGCCCGCTCGAGGGTGATGGATTCCGGCGTGAGATCGCGCGGGAGCGACGCGTTGTACTCCCCATCCGTCACGTAAGGCCCGAAGCGGCCGTTCTTCACCACGATGTCGAACTTGGTCTGAGGGTCGGGACCCAGCTCCCGAAGGGGTGCGCTGGAGGTCCGGCCCCGTCTTTTGGGCTCGGCAAGAAGCTTCAGCGCGCCGGCCAGGTCGAGGGTGAAGATCTGCAATTCACTCTCCAGCGAGCGGGTGTCCTTACCTTTCTTTATGTACGGCCCATAGCGACCGTTGAGCGCCTGGATCTCCTCGCCGTCGGCGGGGTCGAGGCCGATCGTGCGCGGGAGCGAGAGCAGGCGGAGCGCGTCCTCCAGCGTCACCGTCGTGGGCTCCATGTCCTTGAACAGTGAACCGGTCTTCGGTCGCTCCTTGGAGCCCTCCTCGATCTCGCCGACCTGAACGTAGGGGCCGTAGCGACCCGCTTTCACGAAAACGGGGAGCCCGGACTCCGGATCGATCCCGAGCTCACGATCGGTGCTGGGTGCCTCGAGCAGCTCGGTCGCCTTCTCGAGCGTGAGCTCGTCCGGCGGGAGGTCCTCCGGCACCGAGGCACGATCCTCGCCGCGCTCGAGGTAGGGGCCGTAACGGCCGACGCGAACGATGATCTCGCGCCCCTCGGCGTCCTTGCCGATCGGGATCGAATTCACCTCGCGTGCGTCGATCTCGTCCAGGCGACTCGCCACCATCGACTTGAGTCCCGGCTGTCCGTTCCCGAAGTAGAAGCGCTTCAGCCAGGGAACGGATTCCTCTTCGCCGGCGGCGATCTCGTCCAGGTCGTCTTCCATGCGCGCGGTGAAGTCGTAGTCGACGAGCTTGGAGAAATTCGTCTCCAGCAGGCCGACGACGGAGAAGGCGATCCAGGAAGGTACGAGAGCCGTGCCCTTCTTCCACACGTACCCGCGGTCCTGGATCGTCCCCATGATGCTGGCGTAGGTGGACGGGCGGCCGACCCCCAGCTCCTCCAAGCGCTTCACGAGGGATGCCTCCGTGTAGCGCGGAGGAGGTTGCGTCGCGTGCTCCTTCGCGGCGAGCTCGCGTGCTTCGACCTCTTGCCCCTTCGTCAGCGGAGGGAGCCTCACCTCGCGATCTTCGAGCTCCGCGTCGGGGTCGTCGGCACCCTCGACGTAGGCGCGGAGGAATCCGGGGAACGTGATGACCTTCCCGTTCGCCCCGAACTCTGCCGTCTGTCGCCCGGAGGGATCTCCTTCGAGACGCACCTGCACGCTCTGTCCCCGCGCATCCGCCATCTGTGAGGCGACGGTTCGCTTCCAGATCAGGTCGTAGAGGCGGAGCTCGTCGGCGTTGAGCTCCTTCGCTACCTGTTCCGGTCTCCGGAAGCTGTCGCCGGCCGGCCTGATCGCCTCGTGCGCCTCCTGTGCGTTCTTTACCTTGCGCTTGTAGACCCGGGGTTGCTCCGGGACGTACTCATCGCCGTAGAGCTTGCGAGCCTGCGAGCGAGCCGCGTTGAGAGCGGCCGCCGAGAGCGTCGTGCTGTCGGTTCTCATGTAGGTGATGAAACCGTTCTCGTAGAGACGCTGCGCGACCTGCATCGTCCGCTGGGCCGAGAAGCGGAGCTTCCGGCCGGCCTCCTGTTGAAGCGTCGATGTGATGAACGGAGGGTGCGGTGTGCGCTTGAAGGGCTTCTCCTCCACGGACGTCACCGAGAACGTCACGCCCTGGAGGCCTTCGGCCAAGGCGCGAGCTGCCGGCTCGTCGAGGACGACCGCGCCCTCTCGCTTCAGCTCACCCTGCTCGTTGAAGTCCTTGCCGGTGGCGAGACGCACGCCGTCGAGAGCCAGCAGGACGGCGGGGAAGGTGCTCGGCTGATCTCCGGCGGAGCGCGCGGCGAACAGCCCCTCGATGTCCCAGTAGGTGGCCGTCCTGAACCTCATCCGCTCGCGCTCCCGCTGCACGATGATCCGGGTCGCGACGCTTTGCACGCGGCCCGCCGAAAGTCGTGGGAGGACCTTGCGCCACAGGACCGGCGAGACCTCGTATCCGTAGAGGCGGTCGAGGATGCGCCGCGCCTCCTGCGCGTCGACGAGCCTGCGATCGAGTTCGCGTGGGTTCTGCGCGGCCCATTCCACTGCGTCCTTCGTTATCTCGTGGAACACCATCCGCTTCACCGGTACGCGCGGGGCCAGGACCTCGGTGAGGTGCCAGGCGATCGATTCGCCCTCGCGGTCCTCATCCGTGGCGAGGTATATCTCGCTGGCTTCCTTGACGAGCTTCTTGAGTTTCGTCACCTGCGGCTTCTTCTTCGTGGACACGACGTAGAGCGGCTTGAAGTCGTTCTCGGTGTCCACGCCGAGTCGCGCCCACGGCTCGTTCTTGTACGCGGCGGGGATCTCGTTGGCCGATCCGGGAAGGTCCCGGATGTGGCCGATCGAGGATTCGACGGTGTAGTCCTTGCCGAGGATGCCGGCGATGGTCTTGGCTTTCGCCGGCGACTCAACTATCACGAGGGCTTTGCTCACTTCACTCCTAGCTGACTCTGGAAAACGTCCCGGCGGGACGGGGAAGAGCCCTGCCGGGTCGAGGCCGACCCGGGGCTGCTACCAGACCGAGGGCGGCGCCTCTTATCGCACCACTTACCCATCTCTGTCAAACGCAACGGCTAAGGGCTCCTTTCGCTTCCCGGCGTCGGCGGCCGCGGAACACGGCTAGCATCTGCCCCCGTGGAAGCCCTGATAGAGACCATGGAACGCTGGGTTACCGACTACGGCTATTGGGCGATCTTCCTCCTCATGTTGGCCGAGTCGGCCCTGATCCCCTTCCCCTCGGAGGTCACGATGCTGGTCGGTGGCTGGTACGCGGCCGACGGGCGCCTCGAATTCTTCTGGGTCGGGATGGCCGGAGTCCTGGGGAACGTCGTGGGGTCGTGGATCGCCTACGGGGTCGGATGGAAGACCGGGCGAACCATCCTCGACCGGTATGGGAAGTACGTCTTGATAAGAACGCACGACATCGATCGAGCCGAGGTTTGGTGGGAGAAACACGGCGACGCCGCGACCTTCTTCTCGCGTCTGCTCCCCGTTATCCGGACCTTCATCTCGCTCCCCGCCGGCATCGCGAGGATGCCCTTCGGGAAGTTCACGCTCTACACGTTCCTCGGCGTTGTTCCCTGGACGTTCGGGCTCACCTGGCTCGGCGTCGCGGTGGAGGACAACTGGGAGAGGGTGCTCAACTACTTCGACATCCCGACCCTCGTGATCGGCGTGACACTCGTTGCGATCGCCGGGATCTGGTACATCCGGCGGCGGCGACAGCGGAAGATGGTCGAGGCTTCGGCGCACGACACTTCGACCGGCGGCGACTAGACGAGTTCTATCTCCGCGGCGACATCCTGCAGGCCCTGGATCGAGAGCGCGATGAACTCGTCCATGGGGATACCGATCTTCTCTTCGACGCTCTTGATCTCGTCCCTCTCGACACCTGGTGCGAACGACTTCTCTTTCAGTTTCTTCTTGACCGACGACACCTTCATCCCCGCGGCTTTCTCCGGTCGCACCAACGCGCTCGCGACCAGGAGTCCCGACACCGCGTCGGCGTGAACGATCGCACGCGATAGGAGGTCGGTCCTGTACTCCTCGAAACGGTGAGCGAGGATCGCGTTCAATACCGCCTCGTCGTCGAATCCCTCGGCCCGCAACCATTCGATCGTGAGATAGCCGTGCTGACCGAGGTCTCCCTCGGACTCCGTCTTGTCGTAGTCGAGGTCGTGGAAGAGGCCGGCGTAACCCCAGCGGTCCTCGTCCTCGCCGAAATGACGAGCGAGCGCGCGCATGACGCCCTCGACCGAGATGAGGTGGCGGTAGGTGATGTCCTTCTCCGAGTACTTACGCACGAGTTCGAGTGCCTGGGTTCGCTCCATCGTCAGGACGACTAATCCTCGCCGGCCAGTGCCCGCTTGAGATCGGCCTCAGCCTCGGGGCTCGCCAACGCCAACACCTCGTCGCCTGCGTGCAGGGGTGTGTCGCTCCTCGGCGCCACGACATGGCCCTCGCGAACCACTGCCACCAGCGTCGAGTCGGGGGGCATAGACAGCTCGCCACACGTCTTGCCGTCCGCCGGAGAGCCCTCCGCGAGGGTGACCTCGAGCAGTCCCACCTTGCCCTGCTCTAGCCGGAGGAGCGTCACGAGATCGCCGACCGAAACGGCTTCCTCGACGAGCGAGGTCAGGAGGTGCGGCGTCGACACGGAAACGTCCACTCCCCAGGTCTCGTTGAAGAGCCACTGGTTGTCCGGGTAGTTCACCCGGGCAACGACCCGCGGGACCGCGAACTCCTGCTTCGCGAGGAGCGAGATGACCAGGTTGTCCTCGTCGTCGCCGGTCGCCGCCACCGTCACATCGCAGGACGAGAGAACGGCCTCATCGAGGGTGTGGATCTCGCATGCGTCGCCCGCTACGAAGCTCACCTTGAGGTCGTCCTTCAGTTGTTTGATCTTCGCCTTGTTCTGTTCGATCAGCACTATCTCATGGCCTTTGGAGACGAGGTCGCGGGCGACGTAGCGCCCGACCTTGCCGGCCCCCGCGACCGCGATTCGGATCCGTCTCGTCATTCCGGTCTCCCCACCTTCTTGAGCTCCTCGGCGAGGTCGGTGGCGTCTCCGCGGACCGCCGAGATGTAGAGGATGTCGCCGTCCTGGACGGTCAGGTCCTTATCCGGGATCCTCGGGACGCCGAAGCGGCTGAGCGCGACGACGCGCCGCCGGCCCTCGAGATCGAGGTCGATCGCGTGCTTGCCGACGACGTCTCCGGGGGCCGGGACCGCCGTCACTACCACTTCGCCGTTGTCGACCGTATAGGCGACCGGCACGTCTTCCGGAAGGATGAAGCGCAGCATCTGATCCGTGGTCCATCGCACGGTAGCCACCGTTTGGATCCCTAAGCGTTGGTATATCTGGGCACGCCGGGGATCGTAGATGCGCGCCACGACATGCGGCACTCGGAAATGCTCCTTCGCGACGCGGGCGGAGACGATGTTCGAGTTGTCGCCGCTCGTCACCGACGCGAAGGCTTCCGCCTCTTCTATGTTGGCCTCGCGGAGCGCGTCCCTATCGAAGACGAACCCCTCGATCCTCTTGCCGGCGAAGCCGGGCTTGAGCCTCTCGAACGCGAGCGGATCCCGGTCGACGACCGCGACGGAATGACCGAGTCGCTCGAGGTTCGACGCGAGTTCCGAACCGACCCGGCCACAGCCTGCGATGATGACGTGCAATACGTACTCCCTGGTCGCTTTCGTACAGCAGGGCGATACTGCCATACTTCCAAAACGTGACTCCGCTGCGCGACTTCTTCGAAAATCTCGCCCGGCCCCCCGAGGAGATCCGAGCCGACAACCTCAGAGCTTGGGCCGCGACGGTACCGGGGACCATCCCGATCGCGAGGATCCGCTCGCGAGAACGAGCGAAGGTGGCCGGGGTTATCCAGAACATCAGGATCGACCCGCGGGAAGGGAGCGGGTCCATCGAAGCGACGATCATCGACGGCTCCGGCGAGATGATCGCCAAGTGGCTGGGACGGCAGTCGATGTCCGGGATCCAGCTCGGCATGGGACTCATCGTCGAGGGGGTCGCGGGAACGGGCACCGACCGGACGCCGATGATCCTCAACCCCGAGTACACACTCGTACCCGGCCCGGAGCACGGGTAAGGCTCCCGGATGGCGAAAACTCAGGCAGCGCTCAAACGGATGATGCTCGGGCGCCCGATGTCGTCGGGCGAGCTCGAGCACACCCTCCTCCCCAAATGGATAGCGCTCCCGGTCTTCTCCTCCGATGCCCTGTCGTCGGTCGCCTACGCGACCCAGGAGATCCTGTTGGTGCTGGGGGCCGTGAGCCTCAGCGCGACCGGACGCGTTGTTCCCATCTCGATCGCGGTGGCCGTCCTCCTCGCGCTCGTGGTCATCTCGTACCGGCAGACGGTCCGGGCGTACCCGCAGGGCGGCGGTGCTTACCGCGTCTCCCACGAGAACCTAGGCGTCGCGCCGGGACTGCTCGCCGCCTCGGCACTCCTCCTCGACTACATCCTTACCGTGGCTGTTTCGATCACCGCGGGTACGGAAGCGATCACGACCGCCATCCCGAGCCTGGAGCCCCACAAGGTGCAGGTCGCGTTCGCCTTCATCCTTTTCGTGGGGCTGCTGAACCTCCGCGGTGTGAAGGAGTCCGGGGTCTTCTTCGCCATCCCGACCTACGGATTCATCCTGTCCGTCTACGCCCTGCTCGTCACCGGGGCCGTCTCGTGCCTGGGGGGATGCCCGCAGGCCGAGAACGCGGGGGCCGCGATCGAGACGATGGAGACTCTCACGCCATTCCTGATCCTCAAAGCTTTCTCGGCGGGAACCACGGCCCTCACCGGTGTGGAGGCGATCTCGGACGGTGTTCCGGCGTTCCGCTATCCCCAATCGAAGAACGCGGCGACGACGCTGGCCATCATGGGGGCCTTCTCGATCTCGATGTTCATCGGGGTTTCTCTCCTGGCCGACGGGATGAACGTCCTCCACACCGAGCACTCTGAGCGCACGGTCCTCGGTGAGATCGCCCACACCGCGTTCGGCGGCGGCATCGGTTTCTATACGCTGCAGATAGCCACGGCGGCGATCCTGATCCTCGCTGCGAATACCGCCTACCAGGACTTCCCGCGGCTGTCGTCCATCCTCGCAACGGATCGGTTCATGCCCCGTCAGTTCATGAACCGCGGCGATCGACTGGTCTTCTCCAACGGGATCCTCATCCTCTCGGTCCTTGCCGGGTTGCTGATCTTCATCTTCGACGCCGAGCTCAACAGCCTGATCCAGCTGTATCTCGTCGGAGTGTTCATCTCATTCACCCTCTCCCAATCGGGCATGGTGATGCATTGGCGCAAGTTCCGAGAGCCGGGCTGGCGGCGCAGTGCGGCGATCAATGGATTCGGCGCGTCGTTGACCGCCATCGTTCTCGGAGTCGTCGTTGCGACCAAGTTCCTCGAGGGGGCCTGGATCGTGATCTCCGCGATCCCGATCCTGATGTACTTGATGTACTCGATCCACACCCATTACAGCGAGGTTCGTACGAAACTCGACGACCCGACGCGCCTCCCGGTCGATAAACGCGCCGGCCACCAGAACGTCATCATCTTCGTCCACAAGGTGGACGCCGCTACCGCCCGTGCCGTGGGGTACGTGCGGTCGATCCGCCCTAGCTCGATGCGCGCGGTCGCGCTGGAGGGCGATTCGAGCGCGACGTGGAAGCGTCTCGCTCCCGAGATCCCTCTCGACATCATCGAGCCGAAGGGCACGCTCAGGCATCAGATGAAGGACTACCTCCGCGAACGGCGGCGCGATCTGCCGGCCGATGACTTCCTCACGTTCATCATCCCCGAGGTGCTCCGCAGCCGGAGCACGTGGGAGATCCTCAGAAGTTCCCGGCTCCACAGGTTGAAGGCGTCGTTGTTGAGGGAGCCGGGCGTCCAGGTGCTCGACGTCCCCATCGTGCGCGACCGCATCGTTCCGCACTTCGACGAGGCGCAGGAGCCGGCTCGGAACACCGCCCTCGTGCTCGTCAGCGCGGTCCACAACGCGACCCTCCACGCGCTCGAATACGCCGAAACGCTACGGCCCTCGGATCTCCGGGCGATTTCGTTCGGGCTCGATCAGAAGGAGGCGGGCGAGTTGGCCGAGCGATGGCTCAGCGCGCGCATCCCCCACCCACTCGAGATCGAGGACTCCCCTTTCCGCGATATCGCAACATCGCTGGGCCTCTACCTGAAACAGTTCAACCCGAACGGGCGAGACCGAGTCGTCACTATCGTCATGCCCGAGGCCGTCGTAGCGAAGACCCGGCACCAGCTCCTTCACAACCAAACGGCCCTCATCGTCAAGCGGAGGATGTTGTTCGAGGACGGGGTCGTGGTGGTGAGCGTCCCCTACCACGTCTGATCCCATTTTGCGGCCCCCCGGGTCTCTAGCTGGTTGTTGCGTCTATGTGTTCTCGGACGTTGCGGAGTCTCTTGCGGAGCTCGTGCTCCTCGTCGCCGAGGTCGTAGATCCACCTGTCGATGGCTGCCTTCATGGCCGACATGTCGTCGCTCATGATCGAGTCGCCGGTGATTGACTCGGACGTCTCATCGCCTCCGATCGACATGCCCTTTCGCTTGGAGAACAAGATCGCCGCGCCGAGCACTACGAGAGCCAGGCCCGCGATCGTGAAGCGAGCCCCGTCGTTGTCCTGCAGGTTGATCACCGCGGGGAGGATCAGCAGCGAGACCAGGTTCATCACCTTGATGAGCGGGTTCAGAGCCGGGCCGGCGGTGTCCTTGAACGGGTCCCCGACGGTGTCGCCGATGACCGCGGCCTTGTGGGCCTCGGAGCCCTTGCCGCCGATGTTCCCATCCTCGATGAACTTCTTCGCGTTGTCCCACGCGCCACCGGAGTTCGACAGGAAGTTCGCCATCAACTGTCCCGTGAGGATGACCGCGGCGAGGAAGGCTCCGAGCGCGAAGTAGTTGATCCCGAAGCCGATGATGACCGGCGAGAGCACGGCGAGGAGGGCCGGCGTCGCAAGCTCGCGGAGCGACGCCGCGGTGCAGATGTCGATGACCGGGCCGTACTCCGGCTTCTCGGTCCCCTGCATGATGCCGGGCTTCTCGCGGAACTGACGGCGCACCTCCTGCACGACCACCGCGGCGCTGCGTCCGACCGCGCGGATCGCAAGTGCACTGAAGAGGAAGGCGATCGAGCCACCGATCAGAAGTCCGATGAAGGTCTTCGGATCGGCGACGTTGATCTGCGTCTCGATCGCCTGGAAGAGTTCCGATCCCGACAGGCCGAGGTTCAACTCCGTCCCGATCGTCTCGATGAAGGAGGCGAACAACGCCACCGCCGCGATAACCGCGGAGCCGATCGCGAACCCCTTGGTGACGGCCTTCGTGGTGTTACCGACCGCGTCGAGGCTGACCATGATGCGCTCGGGCTCACCTTCGAACTCACCGGACATCTCGGCGATACCGGCCGCGTTGTCCGACACCGGACCGAAAGTGTCTTCCGACACGACCACGCCGGTGGTCGCGAGCATCCCCATGCCCGTCAGAGCCACGAGGTACAGCGAGAACTGGATGTTGCCGTCGCCGAGCGCGATGGCCACACCGAGGGCCGCGGCGATCGCGATGATCGCGTACACGGTGGACTCAAGCCCGGAGGAGATACCCGAAAGAACCGTCGTAGCCGGGCCGGTGCGCGCCGCGTCGGCGATCTCCTGAACGGGTGCCGTCTCCGTAGAAGTGAAGTACTCGGTCAAACGGCTCACGATCTGAGCCAGGATGAGACCGGTGACGACGGCCAAGAAGACCTTCCAGCCCTCGTTGGCGTTGTCGTTACCGACGTAGAGGAGAGCGACCAGCCCGGTCCCTATGATCGTGAGGACGCCGGCCGTGAGGAAGCCTCTGTTGATCGGCGCCATCGCCGACTTGTCCTTCTCGGTGGCGCGCACCGCGTACACGCCGACGATCGAGGCGAGTACGCCGATGGCGCGAGCGATGACGGGGAAGACAAGCCCGAGGGCCGGGTTCGCACCGATCGACTCGAACGCTGCGACACCGAGGATGATCGACGCGACGAGGGTCACCTCGTAGGACTCGAAGAGGTCCGCCGCCATACCCGCGCAGTCGCCGACGTTGTCGCCCACGTTGTCCGCGATGACTGCCGGGTTGCGGGGATCGTCCTCGGGAATTCCCGCTTCCACTTTCCCCACCAGGTCGGCGCCCACGTCCGCGGACTTCGTGTAGATTCCGCCGCCCACCCGGGCGAAGAGCGCAATCGAAGACGCGCCGAGGCTGTATCCGGAGAGGATCTGGAGCACGCGCTCCTGAAGGACGGTGAGCTCGACCCCGTAG
>JBOGXG010000302.1:0-18993 GCA_050694195.1 Actinomycetota bacterium
GCAAGAAGCAGTGGAAGTTCGCGGATCTGGGAAGCCTGGTTGCGACGGTCGAGGGGATCTCCGTCGCTCCCGACGAGACCGCCGAAGTTCAAGGCACGAGACTCCACCGTCCCGCTCAGAGCGAAACGGCTCAGACGCAGGCCGCAGGCGCAGCCACGCCGGCCCCCTCGAACGGGCGCGGCATCGTCAATTTCCTGGTCGCCGCCTTACTTCTCTTCTCCCTGGCGGCCTGGCTGGTACGTCAGATCGGTCCGCTCAAGGATTAGGTCCGAGACTACGGGATCCCGATCTTCCGCTCGCCGACCACTTCTCCACGCGCGTCGCCAAGAGGTCGATGCCGTCGTCCTGCGCGCTGTTCAGATCGACCTGAGCGACGGGTGGTTGCGCGGAAGCGTCGGTTCCGAAGTAGTAGCTCCCGGCCATGCTGGGGAGCATCACCGCGCGATCGTCGCCAGCGCCACCGTTCAGCGTCCACGAGTAGTTCCCGAACACCTCATAGAGGCTAGTCCCGAGGGGTGCGCTTATCCATAGCGCGCGCGGACTAGTGCCTCAGACGAGTAGCTCCGCTACCTGCACCGTGTTGAGGGCCGCGCCCTTACGGAGGTTGTCGGCAACACAGAACATCTCGAGGGCGCGCTCGTCGAAGAGATCCTGCCTGATTCGCCCCACGTAGCAAGCGTCCTTGCCGGCCGCCTCGAGAGGTGTCGGATACACGTGGTTCGCAGGGTCGTCGCGCAGCTCCACACCGGCCGCTCCGGAAAGGATCTCGCGTGCACGTTCCGGTGACAGCGGCTCAGAGAACTCGGCGTGCACCGCTACGCCATGGCCGACCATCACCGGCACACGCACGCACGTTGCGGTAACGCGGAGCTCAGGAAGACCCATGATCTTGCGCGTTTCAAGGCACAGCTTCAGTTCCTCGCTGGTGTATCCGTCGTCCTTAAGTGACCCGCATGAGGGGATCACATTCATCGCCAAGGGATGCGGGAAGGTTTCCCCGCCCCGCAACACCTCGGAACCACGCGTCCCATCGCGGAAGGCCTCGGCATCCTTAACGACGATCTCGGTCTGGTCCCAAAGCTCGTCTATCCCAGGACGTCCTGAGCCCGACGCAGCCTGGTAAGAAGCCAGCACCAAACGTTCCAGGCCGGCGACACGATGCAGCGCGTCCAGCGGCACCACCATCGCCAGTGTCGTGCAGTTCGGACTCGCAATGATCCCCTTCGGCCGCGTGTGGATCGCTTCGGGATTCACTTCGGGAACGACGAGAGGGACCTCGGCATCCATGCGCCAGGCCCCGGAGTTGTCAACGACGATCGCGCCCTTGTCGACCGCAACCGGAGCCCAATCGCGAGCGAGGTCGTCGGCGACATCGAAAAGAGCCAGATCTGCACCCTGGAAGACCTCAGGCCCGAGGGCTACGACCTCGGCCGAACTCCCGCGGAACGGCAGTCTGCGTCCCGCCGAACGCGGAGACGCGACGGGTACGAGATGATCGATCGCGAAGTCACGATCTTCGAGGATGCGCATGATCTCGGTCCCAACAGCACCAGTCGCGCCAACGACTACCAGCCTCATGCTCCCCGCTCCTCGCCCCTGATCCGCCTCATCTCATCCGTTGCCGTATCCGGATGCATCTCGCGGAACACGCTCTCCTTGGAGAGCTCGAAACGATCGTGGATAGCTCGCACCGCGCGCTCGACCTCTGCCGCCCTTACGACGCAGGAAACGCGGATGCTCGATGTAGAGATGATCTCGATGTTGATCCCCTCATCCGCGAGGGCGTCGAACATATCGGCGGCAACGCCGGGATGAGTCTTCATGCCCGCGCCGACCAGGGAGATCTTCGCGATGTCTAGGTCGGTCTCGACCCCCTCGGCGCCGACCTGCTCCTTGACGGCCTCGAGGATGCGGCCGGCTCGGGGAACATCTTCCTTGGGCAAGGTGAAGAAGATGTCGGTGCGTCCGTCGGCCGAGGCGTTCTGGACGATCATGTCGACGTTGACGCCCTCATCGGCGAGCGGTCTGAAGATGCGCGCTGCCACCCCCGGGTGATCTGGTACCCCCAGGATGGTCACCTTCGCCTCTGATCGGTCATGAGCGATCCCAGAGATGATCGCCTGTTCCATGCGCGCATCCTCCTTGCGGATCCACGTCCCTTCGATCCCGGAGAAAGAGGAGCGGACGTGGACGAGCACGTTATATCTCCGAGCGTATTCGACGGACCGCAGCATAAGTACCTTCGCGCCCGAAGCCGACAGCTCCAGCATCTCCTCGTAGGAGACCGCGTGGAGCTTCCGTGCATCCGGCACGATGCGCGGATCGGCCGTGTAGACACCATCGACGTCGGTGAAGATCTCGCAGGCGTCGGCCCCCAGCGCGGCGGCCATCGCGACCGCGGTCGTATCCGAACCGCCGCGTCCGAGCGTCGTGACGTCGAAATCGGTCGAAACGCCTTGGAAGCCGGCAACGATAACGACCTTGCCCTGGTCGAGAGCCTCGAGCACGCGCTTCGCCCGCACGTCCACGATGCGTGCCTTGCCGTGCGACGTATCGGTCACGATCCCGGCTTGCGAGCCGGTGAAAGAGATCGCGTCCCGGCCCAACTCGATGATCGCCATCGACAGGAGCGCCATCGAGATGCGTTCCCCCGACGTGAGGAGCATGTCCATCTCCCGGGCGTGCGGCTCCTCGGAGATCTGCGCGGCGAGGGCCACGAGCTCGTCGGTCGTGTGGCCCATCGCAGAGACGATCACGACCACCCGCTGGCCTGCGTCGACCCTCTCCACGACGCGCTGAGCGATCTTCTTGATCCGCTCGGCGTCGCCGACGGAAGTGCCTCCGTACTTCTGAACTATGAGAGCCATGGTGAGACAACCTAAAGGGGATCGGAGCTGACGGGGTAAGTCTGACGTGCGGGACGCGTTAGGTGTGGTTATTCGCCGCAGTGGTTGTCGTGGCCGTACCCGTGGCCCTCGCCGCGCTCGTCGTGACCCTTGCCGTTCTTCGGCTCGCAGTCCTCGTCGTCGGCGCCATCGTCATCGTCGTCGTTGTTCCCGTTGTCCTCGCCGTCGTCGTCGTTCCCGTTGCCGGGCGGCGGATCGGTGGGGCCGGGAGGATCGTTGCCGGCGTCGCCCCCGCCGTTCCCGGGAGGATCGCCGTCATCGGAACCGTTCCCCTGGTCGGGAGGATCCGGGTTGCCGGCGGGTGCATTCGGCTGGGCGCTGAAGGCATCCATTCGCGGATCCTCGGCGCTCCCCGCGACGTTTGGGGATGCGAGCGCGCGGAGACCCGGCCCTCCCCGCCGTGCCTCCGCGCGCGCGACCTTGTGTCTCGTCGAACCACCGGCATCCGTCGCTTGCAGGGCGGAACTGTCCTGCACGAGCTCGACGGTCGCGGGTTCCTTCTCCGGCGTCACCGCTCGATCGGGAGAGATGTTCGCTCCCCCCGGACCCATCAAGATCCCTGCGGTGATGACCGCGGCCGCCGAACCAGCTGCTGCGGCGCCGCCGGTAACACTGCCGACGGCCGAGGAGCGGGCCCAGGCAACGACGCGACGGGCGACCCGCTCCGGAGCGACGAAGATGAGCAGGGCGCTGACGGCGGGGAGGGCAGCCGGAAGGGTGCTGATGAACGCTTCCACCACGTGGGGATCGAACTGGACGCCGGCCCCCGTGCGAAGGACCTCGATGGCCTCACGACGGCTGCACCCGGCTCGGTAGGGGCGCGCCGAGGTGAGCGCGTCGTACGTGTCTGCCACGGCGATCACCCGCGAATAAAGAGGGATCCCCTGTTCGCTGAGCCCGGCGGGATATCCGGATCCATCCCAACATTCGTGGTGATGAAGGATCGCATTGGTGACACCCGGTGGCGCCGCCTCACCGACGAGCGCAGCGCCGAGATGGACGTGCTCGCGCATGATGGAGGTCTCGTTGCCGGTGAGCGCGTCCGGCTTCCGCAGAACTTGTGACGGGATGCGGATCTTCCCGACGTCGTGCAGCGAAGCCGCCGTTCGAAGTTCCTTTATCTGATCGCTCGACAACCCCATCGCCATGGCCGTCCGATGTACGTGACGCTCGACGCGACGTGAATGTCCGTGCGTGTAGGGATCCTTGGCTTCGAGTGCAGTGGTCAGGCGGCGGAGGACGTCGAGGGCTCGGTCCGGATCGAGGACTATAGGCCGGGGCCGAGGACTCCAGTCGGGCCCGAAGCCGAGCGCTTCCGCCCCCTTGTCGATGGTTCGCTCGGCCTTGTGCCTCCGGAGGAACCTCCACAGCATCAACTCGCCGAACGCGACGTCGATCGACTCTCGCCGGCGCATCCACATCGAGGATCCGACGGCCGCGGTTCCGATCGAGAGGATGACGCAAGCCAAGCCGGCGATGAGGGCCTCGGGGTCGGGGAGTCCGATGTTGGCCAAGACGAGGACGGCGGCCACCGGAAAGAATACGACCGCGATGGTTGCGATCACGGCGAACGGCCATAGCGTCCTTAGATCGATCCCGGCTCGATGCTGCAAGACCATCTCCCCCGTGCATCCGGCGCGTTACGGATAGTACCCGATTCACCACGCAGCGTGGTCTCTGCCCTCCCAATCCCTTCCTTAAACCTCCTGCAGCGATCCCCTCCGCGGGCGGTAGGACCGGAAAAGCCCCGCCAGACACCGATTCTGGTGCGCCAAACGTGCACATAGCGCAGTGATTCTGATTCAGAAAATGGGTGGGTCAGCTCAGGCTGCGGCGGCCCTCGAGGGCCCGGCCGAGGGTCACCTCATCGGCGTACTCCAGATCGCCTCCCACGGGCAGCCCGCTCGCAAGACGGGTGACCTCGACGCGGAGGGGGGCGATGAGCTGGGCGAGATACATCGCCGTGGCCTCGCCCTCGGTGTTCGGGTTCGTCGCGACTATCACCTCGGTGACCGGCTCGCCCGTCGGAGGACTCTGCAGGCGGCCGAGCAACTCGCGGATCCGAAGGTCGTCGGGGGCGATCCCCTCGATCGGCGAGATCGCTCCCTGGAGCACGTGGAACAGCCCGCGGTACTCCCGCGTCCGTTCGATGGCGACGATGTCGGGGGGCTCTTGCACGACGCAGATGACCGACTGATCCCGGCGCGTGTCGCGGCAGTACTCGCATAGTTCCTGATCGGAGACGTTGAAGCACCGATCGCAGAGCCGGACCCGTTCTCTCATCGCGGCGATCGCCGCGGCGAGGCGTCGGGAATCCTCTTTCGAAGACTTCAGGAGATGGAACGCGACCCGCTGTGCGCTCTTCGGTCCGATGCCGGGGAGGCGTGCGAACTCATCGATCAGATCTTGGATGGGACCGGTGAACAATCTAGTGCGCGCCTACATGCCGGGGAGGCCGAGGCCGCCCACCCCTCCCGCGAGCGGGCCCAGCGCCTCGGCCTGAGCCTCGCGGGCCCTGTCGAGTGCGGAGTTGACCGCGGCGGTCACGGTGTCCCCGAGCATCTCGATGTCGTCGGCATCGGGCTCGCCGTCGAACGTGTCGGGGTCGATGGTGATGCTGACGATCTGGAGATCTCCGGTCGCGACGACCTTGACGGCCCCTCCACCGGCGGATCCTTCGACCTCGACCTCGGCCAGACCCTCCTGGGCCTTCTGCATCTCGGCCGCCATCTTCTGGGCCTCTTTCATCATCCGTTGCATGTCTTTCAACGCGGAGTCCTCTCCTCGACGACCTCGGCGCCAAGCCCCTTCTTCACGAGCTCGATCGGATCGTGGTTGCCGCCCTCGAGCGGCGTGGTTTCCTCGATGTCCGTTACGTCTTCCCCCTCCGATGCGGCGGCCGAGGTACTCGCTCCTCGCGGTGCGGTCTCCGGCTCCGGAGCTCCCGAGCCGCGCGCGACGAACGACAACGCAGGCCTGATCCCCAGCGCCGAATGGAGCGCCTCGGCCAGGACCTCTCTATTGCGCTCCTCGCTCATCGTGGACTCGTGGAAGGTCGCCTGCACCTCGATGAGGAGACCGGCATCGTCCAGACGAAGAGGACGAGACGGATTGAGATAGCCGCCGATGCGCCTGCTCCGTCGGTTCACCTCGGCGAGCGTCGCGTCCCACGTGTCCTTGATCGCGCCGAGGCCCACATCCGCAGGAACCTGCCGACGCGGAGCGGCCGCCCCGCCCTGGGCCTCGGTCCCGGCCGGCTCCGGCTGTGGTGAGTCGGCCGCGGCCTTGGGCTGCGCCGCGGCTTTGGGCTGCGCCGCGGCTTTGGGCTGCGCCGCGGTCTGTTTCCGCGTCGGTCGGGGACGAGCCGCCGGCTCGGACCGGGGAGGTGCGACGACCGGCTGCGGAGCCGCTTCCGGGGTCTTGTCGGACTCCGCGATACCCATTCGGCGCTCCAGCCGTTCGAGGCGACCGAGGAGGCCGACCGCCGAAGGGTCCGTATCGGGGGCCGCCGCCCGGACGAGCGCGACCTCCAGCAGGAGCCTGTGGTTGGGGGCGTTCCGCATCTCGGTTATCGCCTTGCCGAGGAGATCGAGGACGCGCAGCAGACCCGCCGGGCTGAACCGCTCGGCCTGCGTCTCGAGGGCCGGGAGGTCGTCGCCCGCGACATCCAGCAGCGCGCCGGCGTCGGGTGAGGTCCTGAGGAGGAGCAAAGCCCGCGCGTGACCCAGCGCGCCCAGCGCCAGCTGACGCGGATCGGCGCCCTGGGTGACCAGGGCGTGGGTCGTAACGAAGACGCTTCCCACGTCCGCCCCCGCGATCGCATCGAAGAGCGCGACGAAGGAGTCGTCGTGCCGCTCCCCCAACAGTTCCTCGGCGTCCTCCGACGTGATGTGACCCTTGATGCTCGCCAGTTGGTCCAGTGCTGAGAGCGCATCGCGAACGCCCCCGTCGGCATGACGAGCGATGACGCCTAGAGCTTCCTTCTCGATGTCGTACCCCTCGCGCTGGGAGATGTCGGCGAGGTGCTCCTCGAGCACGGACGCCGGGACCCGGCGGAAGTCGAACCACTGCGTGCGGGACACGATGGTCGGCAGCACCTTGTGAGGTTCGGTCGTGGCGAGGATGAAGAGAACGTGCGGCGGAGGCTCCTCGAGCGTCTTCAAGAGCGCGTTGAACGACCCCGTCGACAACATGTGGACCTCGTCGATGACGTAGACCTTCTTGCGGCCACCCGCCGTGGCGAGCGGCACGCCGGCGAGGATGTCCCGCGTCTCGTCCACCTTGGAGTGGGACGCGGCGTCCATCTCGATCACATCGAGCGACGACCCCTCGGCGATCGCACGGCAGGGATCGCAGACACCACAAGGGTTGGGGGTCGGGCCGTTGACGCAATTCAGCGCCTTCGCAAGGATCCGGGCGGTGCTCGTCTTGCCCGTCCCGCGCGGCCCGGTGAACAGGTAGGCATGCGCAACGCGATCCTCGAGGATCGCGTTCGTCAAGGTCTCCGAGACGTGTCGCTGGCCGAGGATCTCGTCGAACGTTTGGGGACGGTATCTGCGATAAAGAGAGACGTACGCCACCCGCTCATCCTAGATGCACCCACCCACGAAAACGGCCCCTCCGTAGGACTTCTCGAACGGGGACGAGCCCATATGACGGGAAAGATTCGCGGAGTCGTGGCGTTATCCTCCAAGTGGCCGTGCTAGGCGGGGGGCTCGGGGTCCCCTGTACCGGAAACCCTCGATACGCCGGGCCGATTACTTGCCTGCGGCCTCAGCACGACCGGGCAGCCCCCGGAAAGCAGCGTCGATGGTTGGGTCCTGCGCGACTCGGAACCGTGAACCCGGTCAGGCCCGGAAGGGAGCAGCCGTAAGCGGCGCCCCGAGAGTGCCGCAGGGTCGCCCAGCCGGAGCCGGCTACCGGGCCAGCGCCGGCTGTACTGGGGTCCAAGGCAAGGTGCACGGCCATCTTCGCGACCGCTCCGGCTCGGTGCCGATATATCGCTACGGCCGTGCCCCCGGCCCTTAGGGACGCAGGCCTTAAGTCCCACGGCCCGGGGGTCCCGGCCTTCGCTACTCCGCGTCACGGGCTTCAGGTCATGGCCTCCGCTCGAAACCGTGAGATCGGGGAAGGTCACGGCCCCTCCGCTTCAAAGCGAAACTCTCGGGGCGCCTCCACGAGAGAAGAGAAAAGGAGCGGAGGCGAAGGGATTTGAACCCTTGGACCCTCTCGGGTCACACGATTTCCAGTCGTGCCGATTCGGCCGCTCTCGCACGCCTCCGTGCGGGAGTTTAAGCCGCCGGCCCCCGCACGAGGGAGCCCTCCCGGCGAGGCAGAGCCCCGCCGGGAGACCCTCTCTAGGGGACCAGCCTCGACATCAGGTCGGTCTTCCTCAGAACGGTGTCGAGCCATGCCACGCGGCGGCCCTCGCCGAGGCCCGGATAGGCCTGATCGCCGACGTTGTCCGTCACCTTGGTCGCGGGCCCTCCGCCGGTGGAGACGATCCAGATGTCGCGTCCGACCTCGGAGCCGAGGATCGGCTCTCCGGCTACCGCGTTCACGTATGTGGCCGCGTCCGTGTACGCGACGTACTCGTCGTTCGCCGACGGGGGCGGCGGCGCGCCGAGGGGGTCGGTCCAGGCGGGCGACCAGTCGACGTCGTCCGGCACGATCGTCTTGACCTTCCGTTTCCCCAACCTGACCCCGTAGATCCCGCCCACTCCATCGTGATCCTCGTCCGCGTACCAGTACGCGTGCGTGCTGTTGGTGGCCACCGCGCCGACGCTTGCCCCGGAGTCGTACGGCACCCGAACGGTTCGTCCGTTCTTCATGTTCTTCATACGGATCGAGACATCTGTGCCATCGCCGACATCGGTCCATACGACCCAACTACCCGAGACGGAAGGAGCCTTCTGCTCGCCCGGAGCCTTCGTCACCTTCTTCACCCGCTTGCCGAGGACGCGAGTGTAGATGTCGGTTCCCGCGGCTCCGATGCGCTCCCAGGCAACTCGCTTGCCGTCGATCGAGGGGAACCAATCGATCGCCCGCGTGGCGACGACGTTCCTGGAGTCGTTGCCGCCGATCTTGCCGGTCACGACATCCGCATCGAAACCGCTCGCACCGAAGAAGACGTCGACCCAAGCCAACCTCTTACCGGAGATGTCGGGCAACTCGTGGTTGTAAGCCTGGGGGTTGCCCTGCATCTTCTGGACGGGGCCTCCGGCCAGGTCGCCGACGTAGATGTTCTCGGTCAAGCAGCAGGAGTCCTCAGGCTTGTCGTACGACGCCACCGCGAAGCGGTTGCCCGATGTCGCGGGGGCCGAGACCTGGAACCCCAACGGGATGACGTTCTCCAGGAGGATGTCCGCGTCGTTCGTCCCCGCCGCGTCCCATCCCTCGACGATCCCGGCATCCGTGAAGATCTCCTCGATGACGGCGATCTCGGGCGCGGCGTCGCCCAGTACGGTCGTCGCCGCCTGCACGACCGCGTTGCGGCCGTCGGTGAAGGTATCGAGGGGCGTTGTGTTCTCGACGAGCGCTTTGTAGACGATCTCGTCGGCGACCGGGCCGCCGAGCTGTTCCCTGATGTTCCACAGCGCGCCGGCATAGATCGTCGAGTTGAGATGGACACCGCCGCTGTCGAGCGTGCTCAAGAAGAAGACGTGATCGTCGGTCGTACGTCCGTCGTTGAGGTCGCGCAGCGGACAGGCGATCGGTCCCGCGGGCGTAGGCGTCTTGCAGAGGTCCTCGCCGATGAACCCGGCTTCGGGATCGGTCATCGCTATCCCTTTGTGGTCCACCTCGACGGCGTTGCCGAAGTAATCGGAGTACGCCTCGTTCATCGCTCCCGACTGGTCCAGGTACACGAGGCCCCCGGAGAAATCCGTCACGCCGTGAGTCAGTTCGTGCGCTACGACGTCGAGGCCGGCCGAGAACGGATGGTAGTTCGCCGGATCGGGATTCCCATAGGTCATCTGGGTCCCGTCCCAGAACGCGTTGTAGAGCGGAGCCCCACCGACGTCGGCCGCGTTGACGACGGACAGGATCGTCATCCCGAACCCATCGATCGAGTTGCGGCCGAGGCCCTCGAAGTACTCGAACACGAGGCCGGCGTTGTAGTGAGCATCGACCGCGCCCGAACGGGTGGGCCCGGCTCCCGGATCCTGGGTGTTGGAGACGACGAGGTTCTGGTTGGTCGCGAAGGTGCTGTCGGTCCCCTTCGCGTCGTGGGTCTGGATCGCGCCGACCCCGCTCGAGGGATCGAAACTCGACCGGGTCTCGTCGCGGAAGCGGAACCTGCCGTCCACCTCGAGAAGGTTGAGGGGCAGGTCGGGACCGAGCGAGCTCTTCCCTGTTCCCGTCACCGGGGTCTGCGTGTGCAGATCGTTGTACGTGAGGGCGAGCGCCCCGCTGCGAGCGTCGATGAAGACCCTGTCCTTGACGGGGATGCCGCCGGTTCCGGAGCCCCACACCGTGAGGTCGTAGACGAGACGACCCGGCCCTCCCGGCAGCACGGTCAGCCCGGCGTTGTCCACCTTGGTCACCGCGACGTCGCGCTTGTGAAGAAGTGCCAGTCTCTCCGCGACATCGCCTCCGAACCGGGGGACGACAGGGGTCGCGAGCCCCGTGAAGTAGTGCCCGTTCACGGCGGTCGTCCTGTAGCCACGGTTGCTCGCCGACTGATGAACGAGGTACTGGGCGCCGAAGACCGGAACCCCGCGGTGGGTTTGGGCGAACCTAACCGTGGAGGTGGCACCATCCCGGATCACCTCTAGAACGTCGAGGGAGTCGACGTCCACGCGATAACGGGACACGTTCGCGCGCAGGTGGCCGCGCGCCGCAGCCGCCGCCGACCCGCGTCGAGCTGCTTCCGATACGCCCGTCACCCACGAAGGTGATGCCGTTCCGCGACCGGCCACGACCCGCATCCGAGAGTCCTTGGCGCCCGCCGGCAGACCCACCTGAAGTGAGAGAAGCAAAGAAACGAACCCGAACGCGGCAACAAGTTTCTTCATCACAGTCCCCTCGATAGACCGGCCACCACCGTCACCATAGGTAGCCGCTGGACCAACCGAAAGGGGGACGACCTAAGTAAAAGGTGCACCAACCCAGCCCCGAAGACGAGGCTCAAAGCCCGGTGCTCCCTTCTCGGCGCGATCCATGTACGTCCACGTACACCCTTAGCAACCAAAGCCCCGCCGGGGAGCAAATCGGGCAAATTGCGTATGGCTTGGGCCCCTCTTAATCCTGGATAGTGGCTCAAAAGGGGCGAACGCGACCGCGGGGAGGAATCATGAATCAGGGATCTGAAAACCAACGCAGCGGCAAGGAAAAGGCTGCGGCCTGGATATCGGGGCGCCCGCTGGTGAGCGTTGCCGCGGCTGCGTCCGTCGCTTTCTTCCTGGGGGTCGGGGCTGGTACTTCGGATGCTTCCGATCAGGGCATAGCGACCTCCGAAACCGCCTACTCCTCCACTGACGCGATCGAAGACAAGCTAGACATGGCTGAACAAGACCTTGAGGACTCTTTAGATGCGGTGGCTGACTTGCGCAGCGAGAAACGTGCTCTGCAGAAGCGGCTGTCGACAAAGTCACGCTCGCTTCGCCAGGCTCGTAGGTCATTATCAGACACACGCTCCCAGCTCAGTCAGACGCGCAACGAGCTTAGTCAAGCGCAGAATGAAACACAGTCGCCTTCCCCGGCTGCAGAGGATCCACAGCCGAGTGGATCTTCGGGCGGATCCGGTTCCGAGTGCGACCCCAACTACTCAGGAACGTGTGTTCCCAATGTGTCTTACGACCTCAACTGTGATGACATCGCCGGGTCCGTGACCGTCGTGGGCTCTGACCCACATGGCTTCGACGGCGACGGCGACGGATCCGGCTGCGAATAGCACCCGGCGACCCTCGAGTTCACGTAGGAGGAACGATGGGTAGTTTCGGATCAGTTCGCATTGCCAAAGGCATACGCATCTCTGCGTCCAGCCGTGGGCTGCGGACGCACGTGGGGCCCCGTGGCGCGCGGCTCCATGTGGGTGGTGGACGGACCGGTGTTTCCACCGGCGCTGGCCCATTCACCTATTACACCAGTGGAGGAACGAGCCGCCGTTCTGGGACGTCGAGACAAGGCGGCCCGACGAAGGCCGAGTTCACGCGAGCCGCGAAGCTTGAGGAGGGGATGCGTCTTCGCGAAAAGATTCTGTCCATCGTGGAGATCCACAGAGCCACGTTCCCGTCGATACGCAAGCCTGTCGTTGAAGCTCCCGCGAATCCAGAACTGAAGGGGTTCTTGAAGAAACGGGAGAAAGAGGCCCTTAAAGGACTGTCGTTCTTCAAGCGTGCCGAACGTAGACAAGCGAAAGAACGAGCTAGGGAACTTGCGAAAGCCGATTTGAAGGACGAAGGGGAGAGGCTCGAGGTCGAGTACAGAGAGGCGCTCGCGCGGGTAGAGCGGGAATGGAATCTGCTCCTGGAGAACAACCCGAGCACTGTGATGGCGACGGTAGAAGCAGCTTACGAGGACAACAAAGCTCCCGCCGCACCCGTCAACGTAGAGGGGTGCACCTTGAGCCTCGTGGTCCTTGTCCCAGGCCTCGAGGAGATCCCAGAACGCAAGCCGGCCGTGACTCCCTCCGGGAACCCGACAGTCAAGAAGATGACGAAACAAGAGCGTGGCGACCTCTACCTCACGCTCATATGCGGTCACCTCCTGGCAACGATCAAGGAATCTCTAGCGGTAGCGCCCTCGATCTCTGATGTGAAGTCGGTCGTGGTGCGGCGCGGCCCGGACGACGTTTACGGCGAGCAGCGAACTGAGGTCTTGCTCGCGGGACGCTATGAGAGAAACGACCTGGATCGCGTCAAGTGGAAGGATGTACTTCCAAGTAACGTCGTCCAGGAGGCTGCGGTCGAGCTCGTATGGAACCTCAAGGGACGTCCCCCTCAGCTGCAGCCTCTGGACCTCGAAGCTGAGCCAGAGCTAAAGGAATTCGTTAGGGCTCTTGACTCAGGAGCCGCTGCCTAGCCGTTCGTGCTTTCGCCTCGACCTCCGACGTTGTAGTACAGGCGACGGCCCGAGCGGTGGGGGCGAGATTCGAACTCGCGGTGGGCGTGAACCCACAACCGCTTTCGAGGCGGTCCCGTTATGGCCACTTCGGTACCCCACCAAGGGCCGCGAGTATAGAAGGGGTCAGATCCTCCGGGCTCGAAAGAAGCCGTCGAGTAGGGCGGCGCCTTCGGTCGCCAGCACGTCGGGGGTCACCTCTACGTTGTGATTCAGACGAGGATCCTGAACGATGTTGTAGAGCGACAGAGCCGCACCGGCGCGGGGATCCTGGGGGCCGTAGACAAGCCGGGCTATGCGGGCGAGGACGAGTGCCCCCGCGCACATGGGACAGGGTTCGAGCGTGACATAGACGGTCGCGTCGGTGAGGCGCCACGACCCCGTGACCTCCGCAGCGGCGCGCAGCGCCAGCACCTCGGCGTGGGCGGTTGGATCCTGACGCAGTTCGCGCTCGTTGTGCGCCGCGGCGAGGACCCTGTCGTCTGCCACGACCACGGTGCCGATGGGAACGTCCCCATGCTCCAGGGACTTCGCCGCCTCTTCGAGGGCGAGACGCATGAACGTCTCGTCGGTGTTCATCCCTCGGTTTTCTTGTTGCGACCTTGGATCTTGTTCTTCGCGGCCTCGAAACGATCTTTGGTCCACTCGAGCAGGTCCTTGGCCCAGTCGTATTCGCGTGCGAGGACGGCGAGGCCGGCGATCGAGAGAACGAACGACCACGGCCCCGGCAACGGGATGATGATGATCGCGGTGAGGATCAACGCCACTCCCAGTACCGTGAGGGCGACCCTTTTCGTGTGATCGATCGGAGTCTTGCGCTCCCGCGCGACGTTCATGTCGGGATCGGTCTCCCACGATCCGAACTGCTCGTCTCCGGAGAACGCACGGACCGGATCCGGAGCATGGTCGGCGAAGTGCTGGATGAAGCGCCGGGCGCTCCTGACCTGACCCTCGGTTCCGGTGGCTACCTGGGCCACGACCTTCTCCGCCGGAGTCTCGACCCCGATGATCGGACCACCTTTGGAATGGCGGACGATCCCCCACGTCTCGACCTTGTCCCAGGTCGCGCTGCAGTTGTCGATCCCCTTATCGCTCCAATGGAGGATGAAACGCTCGCGGGTGATGAAGAGGAAACCTTCGGTGCGGTTGGTGACGCTACGCGCGCGCACCCAATGGATGACCTCCTCGTCCTCGTCGAGATGGGGCAGCGCATGCCGTTCGATCAATTGGCGTCGCTGGTCCCGAAGTCGCTGGATCAATCCCATCTTCATCGAAGGAAGTCGTCCCGTCCCCGCATCAAGAGCCACATCAAGTGTTGATAGCACGCCCGGAGGGATTCGAACCCCCGACCTTCCGGTCCGTAGCCGGACGCTCTAATCCACTGAGCTACGGGCGCATGCACTCTGCAAGACGATAACGTTGATGACCCTCTGTCGATTCCTCCAGCGGAGGCGCGGGGATTTGAACCCCGGAAGGGGTGTAACCCCCTTAACGCATTAGCAGTGCGCTCCCTTCGGCCACTCGGGCACACCTCCGGGGCGATGATAACCGCCCGATCGCCGTTCTCACCTATCCTTTGCAGCGTGAAACGAACCGCTCTAGCCCTGGCCCTCGCCCTCCTCGTCGTCTGGCCCGCAGGTGCGGGAGCGCTTCCCAAGGGAGCGAAGGTGAAGACCTACGTCGGCGGCCTGTCGGGCGCCGTCGACATCGCGTGGGTTCCCGGGACCAGCAAGATCTTCTACACCCAACAGGGCGGGAAGGTGGGTGTCATCAACAAGGGACATCGGCTGAAGCGGGCCTGCAGACGACTCGACGTGGATGCCTCCGGTGAGCGCGGCGCACTGGGGATCGTCGCCCATCCTCGCTACAAGAGGAACCACTACATCTACGTCTATTACACGAACGACAGTCCTCACGAGAACAGGATCACGCGCTTCAAGGTACGGAAGAACCGCTGTCGGAACCCGAAACACATCGTCACGGGGATCCCCTCCCCGGCATCGATCCACAACGGCGGACAGATCGACATAGTCAGGGGGAAGTTGTTCGTCGCGACGGGCGACGGAGGCAATGCTGCGAACGCTCAGAACCAAGGCACGCGCCTCGGAAAAGTCCTCCGATACAAACTCGACGGATCGGTTCCGAACGACAACCCCTTCGGGCCGACGAATTCCGTATGGTCGTACGGCCACAGGAACGGCTTCGGCCTCACGCACAACCCTCGTACCAACCGGATCTATCAAACGGAGAACGGTCCCGAGTGCGACGACGAATTGAACCTCATCAAGAAGGGACGCAACTACGGTTGGGGAAGTGGTTACGACTGCGGCGATCCGGTCGGGACGAACCCCAAAGCGCCCCTCGAACGATGGACGCCTCCGATCGTGCCCACCGATCCGTGGTGGTACTTCGGAAAGATGAAAGCCCTATCGAACTCTCTCTATATGGGCGACTACGCCAGGGGCCGGCTGCACAGATTCGTCATGAACCGTAAAGGGACGCGGGTGCGCGCCGACCGGATCATCTACGACGCGAGCTCCGCGATCGTCGATGTTTCGAAAGGACCGCGCGGCTGGCTCTACTTCCTCACGCGCTCGACCCTCTTTCGCATCGCGCCTCGGTAGAACTCCGTTAGAGATATTGGCCGGGCCCGGGTTCGGGCTGACCCGCTTGAGGTCCGGGAGGAAGGCTGTGACGTCTCAACTCCTCCAGTCTGTTTCGGCTCTCCATCTGTTGGGCGAACAGCATCGCCTGTATGCCGTGGAAGAGTCCCTCCAACCACCCGACCAGTTGAGCGTGAGCGACTCGCAGCTCGGCGTCGGATGGGGCCCGACCGTCGAACGCGAACGACAGGCGATCTAGTTCCTCCCGAAGATCCTCGGAGAGCACCTCGCCGAGTTCCTGGACCGATGTCTGATAGATCTCCTTGAGGCGCGCCCGGCTAGCGTCGTCCAGCGGCGCGGCTCGCACCTCATCGAGGAGGGTCCGCACCATCGACGCGATGCGCATCACCTTGGCCGGCTCGGCAACCTCATCGCCGGCGCGCATCGTCTCCTCGCCACCCGCTTCGCCGGGGCCGACGACGACCACCTGCGGTTGTTCTCTCTCGTGCGGAGATCCCTCGGACATATCCGTTCCTCTCGACGTTACCCGCAGCCTAGGCGAACTCTCGGCCTGGCCCGATTGGAAGAAGTAGGTAGTGTGATCGAGCCGTCACGGCGGGCCGTATCGGGGAAGATGGCGAACATCGAAAGAGTCGGCAACGGAGCGCGGATGGAAACAGGCAGGCGGGGCCGGTCGCAGCCCCGCCTGATCACGCAACCTCCCTTGCCTCCGGGGGTGTACCTACACCGGCCGCGCCGCGATCTGCCGTGGCCTCTGGGAGAGGCCGGCACGAGGCTTCTGTCGCGCGCCCGGCACGGGATCTGGCAGGGTCTGAAGGCCCTCTCCGTCGGCGCCGACGACGAGATCCTCGTCCCGGCATGGCAGCACGGTTCCGAGATCGAGGCGATCCAACGAGCGGGCTGCAAGCCCCTCCTCTACGACGTCGGAAGGGACGATGCGGAACCTGATCCCGACGATCTGGAACGCTGCATCACGGGCAGGACGCGTGCCCTCTACCTCATCCACTACCTGGGGTGGCCGCGTAACCCGGCCCGCTGGCGCCGGTGGTGTGATGAAAGAGATCTGCTCCTGATCGAAGACTGCGCCCAGGCTTTCCTCGCCTCCGACGAAGGGCGGCCGCTGGGTTCCTTCGGATCGATGTCGATCTACTGCATGTACAAGACCGTCGGCATCCCCGATGGAGCCGCCCTCCACTGCGTGCGGCCCGTGTCTCTCGACCAACGCAAGTCGGGATCGGGGATGAGATTGACCGTCCGAGCCCACGCGGAATGGCTGATGCAGTCGCGCAACCTGGTCAAGCAAATGCGCGGGGCGCGCAAGGACGCCGTCTCGGATGTCGGGGGCGACTTCGATCTCGGCGATCCTCACGAACCTCCGACGTGGGTCGGCCGGCGGCTCCTCCCTCGTCTGCTGAGCAGGCCGGTCGCGGAGCGGCGCCGCAGGAACTTCCTTCACATGTCCGAGCGGCTCGCGGACATGACGCCGGTCGCGTGGCGGACGCTCCCCGAGGGTGCTAGTCCGATGGTTTATCCCGTCGAGGTAGATGACAAGAGAGTCTTCCTCCGCCGATTAGGCGAAGAGGGGATCTCCGGTTTGAACCTATGGTCGGTTCCGCATCCCGAGATCGCCGCGGCCAACCTTCCGGTCACGGAGTGGTTCCGAGCTCACATCGTCGGACTGCCCGTGCATCAGGAACTTCGTCGGAGCCACCTCGATCACATCGCGGCTGCAGCTTCATCCGCCGCATCGTGAGCCTCGAAGAGGATCGCGAGCAACTGCTCGAGACCGCCCGCAGGAACCGGGCCGGCTGGGATTCCGAAAGCGCGGCCTACCAAGACATGCACGCGGAGAAACTCGAAGACGAGAACCGTCGTGCGTGGGGGATCTGGCGGATCGCGGAATCCGAACTGAACGTGCTGGGTGACGTCGCCGGGCTCCGGATCCTGGAACTCGGCTGCGGTGGAGCTCAATGGTCCAGCGCGTTGGCCGAGGACGGTGCGGATGTCGTCGGGCTCGATAACAGCTGGGCCCAGCTGAACCATGCGCTCGGGGCCGGACGGGATGACCTTCCCCTCGTCCACGCGAGCGCGGAGTTCCTTCCGTTCGTCCCCGGTTCCTTCGACATCGTGTTCTGCGATTACGGAGCCATGACCTTCGCCGATCCATACGCTGCGGTGCCGGAGGCGGCGCGCGTCCTGAAACCTGGAGGAGTTCTTGCGTTCATGACGACCAGTCCGTTCTTCATCATCTGTCTCGACGTCGCCGCCGACGAAGTGGTTCCCGCGTTACAACGTCCGTACTTCGGTCTTCATCGGTTCGAGGTCGAGGGCGACGAGACGGTCGACTTCCAGCTTCCCTATGGGGAATGGATCAGGCTGTTCCGGACGAACGGATTCACCGTTGAAGATCTGATCGAGATACGGCCCCCGGAAGGCGCTACGACGAGCTTCGGTGGCAGGCCGTTGGAGTGGAGCCGGAAGTGGCCGGCGGAGATGATCTGGAGACTGAGGAGAGAGGATCGAGGGTGATGAGCGGCGCCGCTCGTGACCCGCTTAGCGGGGTCTACGCCCCTTCTGGATCCTGATCTGCCTCATCGGTTCGCTCCTGGTGATCAATCTCTCGGTACGCATATAGACGTTCTCCGCCAGAGATAGTTGCCCTGCTCCGCGCAGGTCTAATCTCATCTAGTTCTTCTTAACTAGTTGCGAGAGAACGGTCAAAGAAGGACAAAAAGCCCCATGAGCGAGTAAGAGATGACCGCAGAGAGTGCAACGATGGGGACGAGGAGAGCCTGCGGCCTGATGCGATCGAGCACCAGGCTCGCCGACAGGACGAGCGCGAACTTCCCTTGCCATCCGATCCCGGCCACGATGGGGTTCGCCTCGGCGGCCAGACCTCGATGGATCAACAGCGCGGTGAGCGCCGCGTCGAGAACGTTCAGCACGTTCGTCAACCAGAACATCGGCGACAGAGCCATGACTCGAGTGTAGGAGCCTCGCGGGCGAACGGATACAGGGTTCGTTAGGCGTAAGCGCGGCCCACCTGGGAAGGATGAGACCATCATCCGAGCCGAGGGAGTCTCATGGAACAAGCGCGCATCACGCCTTACGAGAACGGTCCATTACTCGTGCGAGGGCCGTTCGAATTGACCGACCAGGACGGCAACACCATCGAGGTGACTCGCCGGACCGTAGCCCTCTGTCGATGCGGTCGCTCCCAGGCCAAACCGTTCTGTGACGGAACGCATAAGTCGACCCGGTTCAAGGCCCGGAGCGGTCCGGATCGGCCAACCGCTGCCTGATCCTTTTCTTTGGGTTCGCCGCGAGGGTGATCCTCTGATCGCGGTAGGGAACACCGCCTCCGAACAGACGCAGGTACAGCGCGACCCAAACGAACAACG
>JBOGXG010000303.1:0-6791 GCA_050694195.1 Actinomycetota bacterium
GCCATGTGCAGGATGTGGGTGCGAACCGCGTCGTACGCCTCGATCTCGGCTTCGTGGTCGCCGGTCAGGCGAGCGACGGCCTCGGCGAGCGTGGTGTCGAGGTGGACCTTCATCATGTCGCGCAGCGCGGCACGAGGACCGACACCGGCCGTGGCGAGGAAGTCGGCGATCTCGTTGCCGTTGCGGTACCAAGCCTTCGTGGTCTTGGCCACCTCTTTGTCGTCGCCCTCCTTGGCGGCGGTGATGATGTCGCCCGCGACGAGGATGTGCTCGTTGAGCAACTCGGTGAGCTGGGCGCCGGCGTCGTCTCCGAAGAACGGCTTGATCGCATCGCCGATCTCGGTCTGGTTGCGCAGCAAGCGGGCGGCGGTCACATCGACGTCGGCCAGTCCGTCCACCGCGCTAACGATGAACAGTCTCGTCCAGGTGATGTGGTCCTCCCACAGGCCGCGTACGGCCCTGCGGAACTCGTCTCGGTCGACGACGGGAGTGTCGTCGTCGGCGGGCGCCACTGCTGCCGCGGCCACCCCTTCCGTTCGGTTGCTTCCGTCGTCCATACCGCACGCACCCAGCAGCGTCACCGCAGCCAGCACGAGGGCTATCAACGATCCTTTCTTCATCACGCTCTCCTTGTCTTGAGCCGCTTAGGCGGCATGGGTCTGGGCATCTGCACGGCCGGCGCCATTGCGCGTCGGATGACGGTGATGACAGTGGCACGCGGCGAGTAGATCGTCGGTGACCGAGCTCGCCGTGGACCGGAACGCGGGGTGGTCGTGATCCAGGTGATCACGAAGCTCGTTCGCGAGGCGGAACCGCAGGGCGCAGCGAGGACACTGCAGGGCGTCCATGTGCTCCTCCTTTCTCTTCGATCGTCTTGTTGTGATCGCAGGTGGCGCACTCGTCGCCCTCGAGGAAGCGCATCGTCTGTTCGTGCGCCTCGTCGATGAGCGTGGAGCTCTTCGAGAAGTCGCGCAGGCCGACCTCGGTGCAAACGGGCGGGATCTGCACGATCTCGACATCGGGTTGCGCGAATAGCTCCGCCGAGTGAGTCCGGATGCGCTGCGAAAGCAGGATCCCGATCGAATGCATCAGGAGTGAGCGAGGCGAACGACGGTTCATGGGCGGTGGGCAGGGGAAGCCCACGGAAAGGACGTAGATCCGCAGCGCGCCGGCAGACACCGCCGGTTGGAGAGGGACATGGTCACTCAGCCCTCCATCGAGGTAAAGCTCACCGGCGATCTCGTGCGGGGGGAAGATCAACGGCAGCGCGGTACTGGCAAGGATCGCGTCCTTGACCGAGCCATCCTCGAAAACCACCTCTGACCCGTCCGAGAAGCGCGTGGCCACGATCCGCAACGGGATGGCCGCCTCTTCGATCCGCTCGTAGCCGAGCCTCGACTCGATCAGCCGCCAGAAGGGATCCGGAGAGAACAACGCGCCGGCTCGCGAGATCGACCTGAGCGCGCGCAACGGATGGATCGGAAAGACGTCCCTCGGTCGCAGCCCGCGCCAGATACGACACAGGTCGCGCGCCCGGGACAGGGTCGGATCGGCCGCCAGGTAAGCAGCATTGGCGGCCCCGATCGAGGTCCCTACAACCATGTCGGGGCGGATGCCGCTCTCGAGTAGACCCGTGAGCATCCCGGCCTGGACCGAACCCAGATTCGCTCCGCCCGACAGGACGAAAGCGTTCATCGACGGATCCGCTTTCGGATCCGGATGCGCCGGGTCACCGGCTGCCCACGATGAGCTCGACCTGAGGACAGCTGATCGTCTCCAGCGCAACGTGGAAGTCGAGGACGTCGTCGAGGGTTACCGGAGGTCCGGACTTCGCCTCGGTGAGCTCCAGCGGAGCCGGTCCCCTGGCTTTCCGGGCACCCAGCAACATCAGGAGCGTCGCCTCGTGGCCCGCGAGGGGAGCGAAGACCGCCCCGTCGCAGATCGGGCAATGGAATTCAGCCAGCGCCTTCGACCCTGGGTCGGATGGAAGGGCGCATACGAAGTCTCGAGGCAGCAGCGTCAGCGGGCCGCAGGTAGGGCATCGTCCTTGAACCCTTGTTCGATCCTGCACGGGAGGCCTCCTTTCTTTAGCTAGTCTTGACTTGTGCTACAGATTCCACCTCCCGACGATGCTTGTCAAGTGGACTGAGGAAATAACCCGCTATTTTTAGATGTGATGTGAGGTGGTATCAGGGGTTTACACGAATATGGATTATTGATAGAGTCGCCGCATGGCCAATCAACAGGAGGTGTATGGAGTGGGACAGCTGATCGACGTCATGCCTGCCTTGCAGGGCGACCAGAAGGACCGTGGTGCGCGCGGTGTCGACCGGGTCCGGGCCGAGCTGGCCGCCGCGGACCTGCTCGAGGCACTCGGCGTCGACCTGTCCGTCGGGGATGTGGCCGATACCCCGCGCCGGGTCGCTCGCATGTACGAGGAGTTGTTGACCCAGCCGCCCTTCAACCCGACGACCTTCGTCAACGACGCGGGGTACGACGAGATGGTGCTGGTGAGGGATATCCCCTTCACTTCGTTGTGCGCCCACCACCTGTTGCCCTTCTCCGGCATCGCGCACGTCGGGTACCTGCCCGGGGAACGCATCATCGGGCTGTCCAAACTCGCCCGCATAGTCACGCACTTCGCTCGCAACCTGCAGGTACAGGAACGCCTCACGAAGCAAGTCGCCGACTGGCTCGATCAGGAGTTGACCCCGCGTGGGGTTGGAGTCGTTCTCAAGGCCGAGCATCAATGCATGACGATCCGCGGCATCCAGGCGGTCGGTTCGACCACGATCACATCGACCATGCACGGCCTGTTGCGGAAGAACGCCGCGTCCCGTGAGGAGTTCCTAGCCCTCTGCGGTGAGAGGCCGTGAATCCCTTGGTCGCCTACTTCGCCGGGGAAGTCGGCCGATGGCTGCGGTAGGTGCGCCGGCCAGATCCAGCTTCTTGCAGACGATCAAAGGTGAACCGAGCGAGAACAAGCCGGTCTGGTTCATGCGTCAAGCGGGGCGTTCGCTCCCCGAATACCGCGCGATCCGGGAGCGCTATTCGATGCAAGAGGTTTGCCGCATACCCGAGCTCGCGGCCGAGGTAACGATGCAGCCCGTCCGACGCCTGGGCGTCGACGCAGCCATCTTGTTCAGCGACATCATGGTGCCGCTCGAAGCAGCGGGCATCCCCATCCGGTTCGAAGACGGGAAGGGCCCGGTCATCGAGGAACCGATCCGTACCCGCGACGACCTCGCTCGCCTTCGCCCACTCGACACCCTCAACGACATCCCCGATCTCGTCGAGACGATCGGGCTCCTGGTCCGCGAACTCGACGTCCCACTGATCGGCTTCAGCGGAGCTCCGTTCACGCTTGCCTCGTATCTGATCGAAGGCGGGCCTTCGAAGGCGCAGGCGCGGACACGCTCGTTGATGCTGTCGGAACCTTCGGTCTGGGCGGCCCTCATGAGCCGGCTGGTTCGCTCCACGATCGATCATCTGAGCGCGCAGATCCACGCCGGCGCCGCGGCCGTGCAGGTGTTCGATTCCTGGGCCGGGTCGCTCAGCGAAGACGATCACCGCCGGTACGTGCTTCCGTGGGTGAACGAGATCATGGCCGGAGTGGCCGAAAGTCGCATCCCGCGCATCTACTTCGCACTCGGCTCGTCTCATCTCCTTCCTTCGCTGCGAGATGTCGACGCCGAGGTCGTCGGTATCGACTGGCGGACCCCTTTGGATCGAGCGAGACTCGCTCTCGGTCCGAAGCCCATCCTCCAAGGCAACCTCGACCCCGTCGCCCTGTTGGCGACCTGGCCGATCGTCCAGGCCCGAACGGAGGATGTCCTGCGCCGCTCAGACGACCGGCACATCTTCAACCTCGGCCATGGGGTCCTGCCGCAGACGGACCCGGGCCTCCTTAGCGAAGTCGTCGCGCTGGTTCACAGGTGGTCGCGATGACGAACGCCGCAGTCCTGTTGATGGCCTACGGGACACCAGCGAGCAGTGAAGACATCGAGCGTTACTACACCCACATCAGACACGGGCGTCCCCCCGCGCCGGAACTCCTCGAAGAGCTCACCGGACGCTATGACGCGATCGGCGGGATCTCTCCGTTGCTGGATATCTCGAGCCGGCAGGCATCCGCGCTGCGAGAGAAACTCGATATCCCCGTCGTCCTCGGCATGAAGCACGCCGAACCCTTCATCGAGGACGCGATCGACCACCTCGTGCTTGCCGGGATCGAAGACATCGTCGGACTCGTTCTCGCGCCGCACTACTCCACCATGAGTATCGGCCAATACGAGAACCGGGTGTGTGAGCATCTGGCGTCCATCCCTCGAGCCCCGCGTTTCCACATGGTCCGCAGCTGGCACAACACACCCGGTTACCTGTCCTTGTTGGCACGGCGGGTCGATGACGCCCTTCGCGAGATCCCCGAAGACACCCTGCAACGTACCCAAGTGGTGTTCAGCGCCCACAGCCTGCCCGAGAGCATCGTCGCGGGCAACGATCCCTACCCGGAGCAACTGATCGAGACCGCGAGGTCCACCGCCATCCTCGCGGGTTGGCCCTCGTGGACGACTGCCTGGCAAAGCGCCGGACGGACCGAGGCGCGGTGGCTGGGCCCCGACCTGCTCGATGTACTGCGCGGTCTCGCAGCCGAAGGAACCGAGGGGGTCGTCATCTGTCCCTGTGGCTTCGTCACCGACCACCTCGAGATCCTCTACGACGTGGATATCGAGGCACGGGCGCTCGCGCAGGAACTCGGGCTCGCGATGGTCAGAACCGCCTCTCCTAACGACGACCCCCTCTTCATCGGGACACTAAGCAATGTCGTTCGCCACCATCTCGATCGACTTAACGGCAACGACATGTGCGGGTGCCACGGACACTGCCGCACTTTCGATCAGATAGGAACCGCCCATACCAAAGGAGGCATGTGATGGCAAGGATCTTCTCGTTGAAGCCTGCGCTCACCTACCGAGGCCGGAAGTTCAAGGGCCTCAGAGGGTGGGCCGGCAAGCCGACCCACCCGCCGCTTACCGACTTTCCCGTAGTGGCCTATCTCCTCGCCGGCATCTTCGATGCTGTTTCATTCTTCGCCGACGGTCGCGTGTCGACGGACATGTTCCGTGCGTCGACCTATGTGATCGTGGCCGGAGCGATCGTTTCTCTGCCTACCGCGGCGACAGGTTTCTGGGATTGGCTCAAGTCCACGTCACCGCGCACCCAGGCATGGAGAACCGCTAACGCCCACATGGCCGCGATGGTGCTGGTCACAGTCATAGTCGTTGTGGACATCATCATCCGCATCGGTCAATGGGACGACGGTGGAGTCAGTGGGGCCGTGTTCACCCTCTCCGCGGTGGCTGCGCTGCTCGTATCGATCGGCGCCGTTTACGGCGGTTCACTCGTCTACGACTACGGATTCAATGTGGAGACGGCAGGAGACTCACCGGTGTGGCACGAGTCGGAGATCGACGTCTTGCCAGGTCAGAAGTAAGAGACGCACATGCCCGCGCGCACCATCCTGGTAACCGGTGGCACCGGCGCTCTCGGCAGCGCGGTCACCAGTCGCTTGCTGGAGGAAGGCCATCGAGTCGCGGTGACGTGGCTCGTCGAATCGGAAGCCGCCCGTCTGCCCGACGACGGCGGGATCTCGCTTATGCCGATCCGAGCCGACGTCACCGAGCCTGGATCGATCGCGGAGGCGGTGAGCAAGGCTCGCTCGAAGCTCGGCGCGGTCGACGGCCTCGTGCACCTCGTGGGAGCCTGGCAGGGTGGAATCGCAACTCATCTACACGAGGTGGCCGATTGGGACCGGATGCTGCGCGTGAACCTGACTTCGGCCTTCCTCTGCAGCAGGGCCGTGCTTCCGGAGATGATCGAACGCGATCGAGGCCGGATCGTGTTCGTTTCGAGCCGGACTGCGCACGCCGACCGGGCCGGGCAGGTTGGTTACGCCGTGGCGAAGGCGGGAGTTGAAGTGCTCGCACAGACGATCGCCGAAGAAACCCGAGCCTACGATGTGACCGCGAACGTCATCGCACCCTCGACCATCGACACACCCGCCAACCGCCGGTCGATGCCGGATGCCGACTTCAGCTCGTGGGTATCGTTCGATGACGTCGCTGCGTCGATCTCTTTCCTCGTCAACGAGCCCGGAGGTGCGATACGGGGCGCGACGCTCCCCATCTACGGAGGCATCTGACGGTGCGCCTTGTCAGATCGATGGGCACCCCGACTCGTTGCGATCCAGATGCCTGATGTCTCAACCCGCGATCGGCGATCACGCGTTGATCGGAGACACGCGTACCGCCGCGCTCGTCTCTGCTCAGGGTGCGATCGACTGGATGTGTGCCCCTAAGTTCGACGCATCACCACTCTTCGGCCGACTCGTCGATCGGCACGCCGGCGGCTCATTCTCGCTCGGACTAACCCAGACGAGGGAGACGAGACGCCGCTACCTGCCCGGGTCGGCGGTCGTCAGAACCGACGTCACCACCTCCACAGGGACGGCGCACGTCCTCGATTCGATGATCGCGAACGTACGGGGAACCTTGCTACCCCAGAACCTCCTGGTTCGTCGGGTGCGATGCGATTCCGGAGAGGTAGAGGTGACGTTGACGTTCGACCCCCGTTGGGGGCTTCCGGGTCGCCCACCCGAACGCGTCAGGCAGATCCGCGGCCGCGGCGCGATCTGCGAATGGGGTTCGCTCGCCGTCTCTATCGCAAGCGACCCCGACCTGAGCATCGAGCCGGGCAGGCCAAAGCAAACCCGACTGCGCGCCGGTGAGACC
>JBOGXG010000304.1:0-2088 GCA_050694195.1 Actinomycetota bacterium
CGCCCGGACCCTCCACATCGTCGACGGCGCCGACGAGGTTCACAAGATGGTCCTCGCCCGGGAGGAACTGCGGCGCTGGAAACCCTGACCCGTGCATCTGACGGAGGCCTCCCTCCCTTTTCGTGACTTCCACGGGAGGAGGTCGCCTCCACTCCGCCAACTAACCGGGGAAGCCCGCGGCGGTTGCATATAGGAGGCTCAGGTGCCGAAACGCTCTCTCGTCCTTCCGACAACGATCCTTCTCCTCGTGGCGCTCGGCGCGACCGCGGCATGGGCGACGCCCGTCGCGAAGACGAAGGAAGAACGCGAGACCTACGGTCGCACCTTCTTGGAGCCCGCTGCCTCCTCGAACTACATACAGTTCGGGGAAGGCGGTCATGGAGAGTTCGAGTGGGGCTTCGAGCTCCTGGAGAAGGTCTATCCACGCTACATCGACATCACAACGGTGGACGAAGAGCTCGGCGATCCCCGAGCCGTCAGCGTTGGAGTGGACGGGGTCCCCGCATGGGACGAGAACGACACCGGTGACGGGCTCCCCCTCCACGTCGTGATCCTGACCGATAAGAAGGTCCCGGACAGGAACAAGGAATACGTCGTCCTCACGGCCGGCCACTCCGGAGAACCGTGTGGACGGGAGGGCACATCTCGCTTCGTCGAGGACCTGGCGATGGCCGCGACCGAGACGCCCGACGCGGTGTTCGACAACGCGACCGGCCTCAGCGGAGAGACCGCCGAGATGACGGCCCCCGAGATACTGAAAAGGACGAAGATCTTCTTCATCTCGCCATCGCCCGATGGATGGCTCGAAGGCGACGGACCGGAGGGCCAACATTCGCAGTACAACGGGGCCGGGATCAACTCCAACCGGCTCGCCTACACGGACGGATGGACTTTCCCCCGGCACCCGACCCTCTACCTGCGCGGTTACACGACCTACACGCAGCCCGAGGGCATCGCGATGACCGAGTACCTCCGACGCGTCCGTGACAAGGAGCTTCGAGGACGCCCGTTCGCGGTGGGCATGGACATGCACGGGCCGCTGCCGTTCGGCTTCGTCCTGCTCCACGACGAGGGCAGCGACCCGCAGAAACTCGAGCAGATGGTGGATCTTGGGACGCGCGTGAAACAGAACATGGAGGAGACCGTCCCGGTCTTCGGGCCGATCGACGCGGGGCTGGACACCGCGCTCCACGCCGTGAGAGACAACCTCCCCGACAACCGAGAGATCGGGACGGTAGACAACGACGCGTGGCGGCTCCAGGGCTGGGCGAGGTGGGGCTTCGTCACGCACATCGTCGACTCACTGGGTTACACGGTGGGAGCCAGTTGGGGCGGCTTCTTCGCCAGCAACTCCGGCTTGGACGCGATCTCCCTCTCCTACGAGATCAACTGCCGTCCCTCATCCCGCTGGGCAGGAGCCGACCAGCAGGTCTACGCGAACAACGTCCGGCAGGTTCTGGAGACCGGGGTCGTGACGGCCGCCGCGAAGGCAAGGATGCCGAGGTTCGAAGTGAAGATCAAAGATCGCGTCGGATTCTACGAACCCGGCGAACGGGTGACGCACAAGGACGGCAATCCCAGCCCGGCCCCCGATCTCAGCGCGCCGATCGCCGGACAACTTCACCAGGAGCCTTACGACGTCGCCAACACGGACTACTTCCGAGACCTTCGGAAGCTGGTCGACCGCGCGCCGGTGGAGGTCCGGCCCGCGGAGGTCGCGACGGAGCTCGAGGGGCTCGACCGGTTCGTGATCTCCGATTCGACGATGCGCGATCCACAGCGCCTGCGCGACTTCGTCAAGGATGGTGGCGATCTCGTCCTCACGGATTCCGCGCTGCAGATGCTCCCCGCGCTCACCGGCATCGACAAGAAGGCGGTGAAGAAGAACTTCGCCTACGTCGGCTATTCCGATCTCGATCGAAGCCACCCGCTCACAGAGGGGCTCCTCGCGACGGCGTGGCAGACCTACGCGCCGACACCGATCGGATATCCCCTCCTCATGGAGCGCGACTCGTACTGGGACTCCGGTACCAACAACGAAGACGCCGGAGATTCCTCGCCGACGAAGAACAGCGCTCTCTTGTGGAC
>JBOGXG010000305.1:0-11467 GCA_050694195.1 Actinomycetota bacterium
GACCAGCCATCGTCTCGGCGATCGCGCAGTAGAACCTTTGGGGTGTGGGGTAACCTGGCAGCCCGGCGGATTCTGGTTCCGTTAGTCCTGGTTCGAATCCAGGCGCCCCAGCAACTCGAAAGAAGCAGGATGAACTTGGCCCGGTAGTCTAGTTGGCCGAGGACGCCGCCCTCTCAAGGCGGAGATCACGGGTTCGAATCCCGTACGGGCTACTAGGAAGCTAGAGATGTGAAAAGGAGCAACACATGAACCCGACCGACATGGTCGAGCGGACCTACCTCAAGGAGGACCTGCCCGACTTCCGTCCCGGCGACACCGTGAAGGTGCACGTCCGCGTCGTCGAGGGGGACCGGGAGCGCGTCCAGGTCTTCGAGGGCATCGTCATCCGGCGCCGCGGCTCGCAGTTGTCGGAGACCTTCACCGTCCGCAAGATCTCCTTCGGTGTCGGCGTCGAGAGAACGTTTCCCGTCCATTCGCCGATGATCGCCAAGATCGAGATCGCCACGCACGGAGCCGTGCGCCGCTCGAAGCTCTACTACCTGAGGGACCGGGTCGGCAAGAAGGCGAAGGTCAAAGAGCGGCGCCAGGCCTAGCCTTGCGTCGAACCTCGTCGTCCTCCTCGACCACGCGCGGGGACGGACCCCTCCCGCCTCCCGGCGCGCCGCCACCTCCGCCGCCGCCGCCTCCGCCGCCCCAGCCGCCGGAGCTCTCCACGACCGAGCCGCCGCCCGACGAGGAGCGGAAGCACAAACCGTTCTGGCGCGAGCTGCCGGTTCTCATAGTCGTCGCCTTCGCGATCGCGCTCCTGCTGAAGTCGTTCGTCCTCCAGGCCTTCTTCATCCCCTCGGCCTCGATGGAGAACACGCTGATGGTCGGCGACCGCGTGCTGGTGGAGAAGATCTCCTATCGTTTCAGCGAGCCCGACCGCGGCGACGTGGTGGTGTTCGAGCGCGACGTCGTCGATCCTTCGGCCGCGGAGGAAGAGGACGAGTCGGTCTTCGAGAAGATCACGGACTCGTTCAGGAGTCTCTTCGGCTTCCCCACGGGAGGCGCGCAGGACTTCATCAAGAGGGTGATCGGCGTCGGCGGCGACACCGTCGAGGGCCGCGACGGCATCGTCTTCGTCAACGGCGAACCTATCGAAGAGCCCTACCTGCCGGAGGACGTGGAGACGTCTTCGTTCGGCCCGGTCACGGTGCCCGATGGAACCATCTTCGTCATGGGGGACAACCGCGGGAACTCGGAGGACTCACGGGCCATCGGCCCCATCGACATCGATGCCGTCGTCGGCAAGGCATTCATCCTCATCTGGCCCCCCTCGGACTTCGGAACCCTGTAGGGCCCCTGTTCGCGCGGTGGTTACTAGCCGTATCGGTTGGCCTAGGGTGTGATGATGCCTGAGGAGGAGACGACCAAGGACCCACGGAGCGCGGCGTCCGCGCCGACCGAGACGATCTCCTCGCCCGGATCGACGGCCCCGAGGCCGGATCCCGCGGGGTCGGACGATGACTCGACGACCGTGATGGAGAAACCCGCTCCGGACGCAACGGCGCCCTCCGACGAGGGAACCGAGACGACGCCGAAGCCGCGCAAGCCGCGCAAGCCGAAGAAGCAGCGGAGCCTCCTGGCGCGCATCACCGAGTTGCCGATGCTGATCCTGCTCGCGTTCGTGATCGCGGTTCTGATCAAGACGTTCCTGGTGCAGGCGTTCTACATCCCATCGGGCTCCATGTTCCCAACCCTCAAAGTCGGTGACCGGGTCCTCGTTCAGAAGGTCCAGTACGCGATAGGCGGCCCCCGCCGAGGCGACGTGGTCGTGTTCGCCCGTGATGTCTTCGGCCCTGAGGAAGATGAGGACGAGTCGACGTTCGACGACGTCCGCAACTTCTTCCGCGAGCTCCTCGGGCTCCCGACGGGACGCGAGGAGGATTACATCAAGCGTGTCGTTGGCGTCGGAGGTGACGTCATCTCCTACGACGAGAACCCGCGCCGGCTCGAGGTCAACGGCGAACTCGTAGAGGAGCCGTACATCCATAACGGTGTCGACCGCGCGAGCCCAACCCTCGCGGGCTCGGATTGCAAGCGGCTCGACATGGAGCGGGTCGAGGATGCTTGTCGCGTCCCGGCCGGAACCGTGTTCGTGATGGGGGACAACCGGGGGAACTCGGAGGACTCCAGGATCATCGGTCCCGTCGACGAGGACAAGATCGTCGGCCGGGCGTTCCTCATCATCTGGCCCCCGAGCGATCTAGGGACCATCTAGCTGGTGCCGGACCGGGAACGTTAGAGTCGGAGCGTGACCGACGAAGCAACGGGGGTGATGGAGACCCGGCTCGCGGACGCCGGGTTCGAGCGGGTCGCGGGGGCCGACGAGGTCGGACGCGGCGCGCTGGCGGGCCCCCTCATCGCGGCCGCCGTCGTCCTGCCCCCCGACGCCCACATCCCGGGGCTGAAGGACTCGAAGCTGTGCACGAAGCTTCAGCGCGAGAGGCTCGCGGCACAGATCGAGGACGTGGCCCTCGGCATATCTGTTGTCCGGGTCCACCACACGACCATCGACAAGGTCGGTCTGCAGCGATCCAACATCAAGGCTCTGGGCAAGGCCCTGAGGAGCCTCGGGGTCGATCCCGATTACATCCTCGTCGACTGCTTCGATATCAAGCGCCTGCCCTGTCCGAGCCTCGGCGTGAAGAAGGGCGACGCGGTCTCCAAGAACGTCGCCGCGGCTTCGATCATCGCGAAGGTCACGCGAGACGCGGCGATGCGGCGCTACCACCGGAAGCATCCTCAGTACGGGTTCGCCAGCAACGTCGGCTACGGAACCCGGCATCACTGGCGTGCGCTCCAGCGGTTCGGCCCCTCCCCGGTGCACCGTTTGTCCTTCTTCGGGGTGGTTGGATTTCCAGATGAAGATGGTGTTATTCGACCCCACGAGGCGCGAGACTTGGAATTGGATAAGCCTGGCAAACCGAGCAAGGAGCACGTATGAGCGTCGAGGACCTCGAGAAGTACGAGGCCGAGATGGAGCTCCAGTTGTACAAGGAGTATCGGGACGTCCTCCCGATGTTCAAGTTCGTCGTGGAGACCGAGCGAAGGTTCTATCTCGCTAACGACGTGAAGGTCGAAACCAAGCACAGCGGGCCCAAGGTGTGGTTCGAGGTGGAACTCGGCGACGCCTGGGTCTGGGACATGCACAGGCCGGCGCGCTTCGTATCCAACGTGAAGGTGGTCACGTTCCGCGATCTGAACGTGGAGGAACTAGCTCAGTTGGCGGAGCGGGACATGCTGCCGAACCCGCCCGGCGCGCCCGACTTCGACATCTAACCCCTTCGCATATCTGTCGCAGCCGCCGACTACGGTCGCGCCCATGGATGGACGACCGATCCTCGGACGAACCGGCGAGGATGCCGCCGCGGCCTACTTCGAGCGACTCGGTTGGAGCGTCCTCGAGCGGAACTTCCGTTGCCCCACCGGCGAGATCGACATCGTCGCGCGCGACGGTGATGTGGTCGTCTTCTGTGAGGTCAAGACGCGCCGCACCGATCGATGGGGGCTTCCCGCCGAGGCCGTCAACCGGCGTAAACAGGCGCGCCTCAGGCGACTGGCGGGGGAGTGGCTCGGCAGCAGGCGGCCGGGTCGTGTGGACGTCCGCTTCGACGTGGTCTCGGTTATCGTCGCCGACAACGCCACCGAGGTGACCCACCTCCGCGACGCGTTCTGAGCGGGAGGGTTGATGACCGAGTTCGAGAGTCTCATCTGGGCCCAAGAGGGTCACGTCGCGACCATCACGCTGAACCGGCCGGAGAAGCTGAACGCGATGTCCTGGGTCATGTTCCAGGAGATCCACGCCGCGTTCGAGCGCGCCGCGTCGGATCCGGAGGTGCGTTGCGTGGTGGTCACGGGGGCCGGGGGCGCCTTCTGCTCCGGCGCCGACCTCACGGATCCCGAGAACTCTGTCACCACGGCGTTCGAGATGAAGGATCGGATGAGGAAGATCGATGCCATCGCGCTCTCGGTGATCAACTGCCCTAAGCCGACGATCGCGCGGGTCACCGGCATGGCGGCCGGCGCGGGATGCAACCTCGCGCTGTGTTGCGACCTGATCGTGGCATCCGACGACGCTCGTTTCGCCGAGCTATTCGTGAAGCGCGGCCTCGTCGTCGATTTCGGAGGAACCTGGGCGCTCACGCGCCTCCTCCCCCTCAACCGGGCCAAGGAACTGGCGCTGTTGGGCGAGACGATCTCGGCGACGGAGGCGGACGGTCTCGGTCTGCTGAACCGGCTCTGTTCCGCGAGCGAGATCGATGCCGTGGTGAAGGATCTCGCCACCCGCCTCGCGTCCATGCCCCCTCGCACGGTGGCGATGATCAAGGCGAACCTCAACGTCGCGGCCGAACGCACCGCCGAACAGATCCTCGAGACGGAGGCCGCCACCCAGGCTCTCGCCCTGGCCAGCGAAGACACCCGCGAGGCGGTGCTCGCCTGGATCGAGAAACGAGAGCCCCGCTTCACCGGCCGCTAACCCCATTTTCTTAGACAGAATGGTTGCTCCACGGCTAACCGGATCGTGTCGGAAAATGAAAAAGGGGCCGAACGGCCTTCCTCCGACGCTCACGGTTCGAGACCCACACCATCTCGGGGCGATAGCGCGACGCAACTGTCGCGCGCCGCAAACTGTCGCGCGCCGTCGGTACCCTAGGGCGCGCCGCGCATCTCGAGAACGGGATCGGACCCTGCCCCGTTGCTCGCAAAGACAGAGACAGTTGCCATAGTGGGAGCCGAAGCCGCCCTCGTCGTGGTCGAGGTTCATTCTGCCGAGGGCGTGCCCGGCGTATCCATAGTCGGCCTCCCCACCAAGTCGGTGAGAGAGGCGGAGCACAGGACCAAATCGGCCCTTGTGTCTGCGGGGCATCGATGGCCGAAGCGTCGCATCACCGCGAACCTTGCGCCGGGCGGGCTTCGCAAGGACGGGCCTCACTTCGACCTCGCACTCGCCCTCGGGGTGTTGGCGACGGACGGGCAGTTGGAGGCCGCTCAACTCGAGGGATGGGTGGCCCTCGGCGAACTCGGTCTCGATGGTTCGGTACGTCCCGTAAGAGGGATCCTGTCCGCGGCGATCGCCTGTCGCAGCGGGGGCCGGCGCGGCCTCATCTGCGCGAGCCAGAACGCACCCGAGGCGGCGATCGTCGATGGGATCAACGTTGTGCCCGTCGGCTCTCTACGAGACTGCATCGAGGTTCTGCGAGGTGAACGGGAGCCCGCAACCATCCCACCGGCCCCCGCACCCAGTCTCGAAACACATCTCGACCTTCGCGAGGTGCGCGGCCACGCATCTGCGAAACGGGCTCTAGAGGTTGCCGCGGCGGGCGGACACAATCTCCTTTTAACCGGGCCCCCCGGTTCCGGCAAGTCGATGCTGGCGCAGCGGATGCCGGGGATCCTTCCGGAGATGTCGCTCGACGAATCGTTCGAGGTGACGCGCGTCCACTCGGTGGCGGGACTGTTGGGCGAGCGCGCCTCGCTCGTAACGGCGCGGCCATTCCGCACTCCTCATCACCACGTGTCGTTGGCCGGGTTGATGGGAGGCGGCGCCGGCCTCGCTCGGCCCGGCGAGATCTCGTTAGCGCATCACGGGGTTCTCTTCCTGGACGAGCTAACGCTCTACGCGCGCAACGTGCTCGAGAGCTTGCGCGCGCCGCTGGAGGACGGCGTGGTCCACATCGCCCGCTCGGGCGGTTCGCTCACGTTCCCCTGCCGCTTCACTCTCATCGGCGCGATGAACCCCTGCCCCTGCGGGTTCCGCGGAGACGCCACGCGCGAGTGTCGCTGCTCGCTCGTTCAACTCGCGTCCCACGGGGCGCGCCTCTCCGGCCCGCTGATCGACCGTTTCGACTTGCAGATGACGATGGGACGGGTCGGCAAGACCGAGCTCATGGGACCCCCCGACGGAGAGACGTCCGAGGAGGTGCGCAAACGCGTCGAGGCCGCTCGCTTCATCCAGGCAGACCGTTACGGCTCGTCGCTGGAGACCAACGCATCGGCGGCGAACAAGCTGCTGGAGGACACGATCGCCCTCGATCCCGGCGTCAGGCCGTCGTTGGGGGTGGCGATCGATGCGCTCCGGCTCTCCGGACGGGGGCTCGATCGCGTGCTTCGGATCGCCCGGACCCTCGCCGACCTCGCCGGTCGCGAAGTGGTGAGCCAAGAGCACATCGACGAGGCGATCTTCCTTCGCGCCGCGGTCACCGACGGGGGCCTGGCCGCATGAGAAGGACGATCCGGCCCCGCGACGAGGAGTGGCCGAGCCGTCTCTCGGAGATCGCACCGCTCGACCCACCGGAACGACTCCGGGTCGACGGCCTTCCACTTCCGAATGACGCGCCCTCCATCGCCGTCGTCGGCACCCGCACACCGACGGGCGTCGGCATCGAGATAGCGACCACGCTGTCACGGGCCTTCGCGGAGGCCGGCTTCACCGTCGTATCCGGTCTCGCCGTGGGCATCGACGCCGTTGCCCACAGGGCCGCGCTCGAAGCCGGCGGTCACACCGTCGCGGTCCTAGGCGGCGGCCTCAACATCGTCTACCCGAAGGCCAACCGCGACCTCCGGCGGGAGATAGAGGAGCGCGGCGCCGTCGTCACCGAGTACGACGATGACACCGCTCCGACGAAGTTCACGTTCCCGCGCCGCAACCGCATCATCGCCGGCCTCGCTCAAGCGGTGGTCGTCGTCGAGGGAGCCATCACCTCCGGCGCGCTCGTCACCGCGCGCCTCGCCCTCGACGCCAACCGCAGCGTCTACGCGGTTCCCGGCAGCTCGCGCAACCCGATGGCCGCAGGTCCCAACGAGCTCATCCGCACGGGGCGCGCCGCACTCGTCACGTCGCCGAGCCATGTCTTCGAGGACTTGGCACCGAGTCTCGTGTGGGAGGAGGCGAACGACCAACCGTCTGTCGCCGACATCGGAGTCACCGAGCTGACCGTCCTCCGTGCCCTCGACGACACCGCGTCATCAACGGACCGCCTCGGGCTCCTTACGGGACTGAAGCTCGGCGAACTCGCCGTGACGCTATCCCGCTTGGAGGTCAGGAGCCTCGCTCGTCGCACCTACGGGGGCTACGAACTAACGACGGCCGGGGCACGCGTGCGATCGAGTTCCTAGTTTCTGGATAAGTCGTGAACCTGCGCGCAAGTCCGGGACTAGTTCGCGGTCGTTCCGTGCCCAGCCGCCGGAGCGCGATGCGCCGCTTCTCGGCCACGGAATCTCCTGCGAAGGGCGTAGGCAGACTAAGGCCGATAGCTCTGGGGCGGACGACTTCGATTGGCTAGTTTGAGTAAGGCGGCCCCAAGGAAAGGGCGCCTTTAAGGAGGCCTTTCAAGTGCGTCATCGGTGGCCGAGGATCCGAGTCATGGTCGTAGACGGTCAGCGGTTGTTCCGCGATGCCGTCGAGATCGCGCTGGAGCTAAGACCCCTAGTGCAGCTCGTTGCGTCGGTCTCCGACGTGAGCCAGGCGGTGGATCAGGCTCGTCGGTCGAAGGCGGATGTCGTTCTCATGACCTCCGATGCAGGGGACGACTCGCAATTGGACGTCGTCGCCGCCCTCCGAAAGGCCCGCCCGGATTGTCGGATAGTCGCCCTTTTGGACGACGAGGATGATCTCTCGAATGTTGCCCTTTTGATCCGCCAGGGCGCCGTTGGTTTCGTGTCCCGGCGCTGCTCCTCGAAGGAACTGGTCTCCGCCATAGAGATGGCTCATTCGGGGGGAGCCGTGCTGCCGGCCCCCGTACTTCGGAAGTTGCTCATGAGGACCCTCCCGAGCCGGGACGACCCCGCGAAGGCTCCAGTCGACCTCACCGAGGCGCCTACCAAGCGGGTCAAGCTGCCCTAGATCCGGCCTCGTCCGGATCGCGGTTCTGGCCCGATTCCGGCCTGATTAATCCGCCGTATCCCATTTACGGTCGCGTCCTGTTGGACGGCTCCTCCGCCCCCCCCAGACTGAGCTCATGAGGTGGTTCACGCACTCCTTCGCGGGCAGCCTGGCGATGGATCGGAAGGTCGATCGCGACGGTCCGCTCGACGCCGATGCCCTCACCGAGGTCACCGGCGACCGATCCCAATACGTCGCCGGATGCCGGGTGGATCCAGTTTCCATGGAACAGGCGGTCCGGTTCATCACCGATTCCGCGTCGAACGGTGGAGGACGCTACGTGTGCCTCACGAACGCGTACACGGCGGTCGAGGCCAAGCGCCTCCCCGAGTTGCGCAGGGCCGTCGATGAAGCCTCCCTTTCGGTACCCGATGGGATGCCGCTGGTGTGGTCGTTGCGACGGAGAGGCTTCGACGCCACGGAGAAAGTGACCGGTATCGAGTACATCCCCCAGGTGGCCAAGGCTGGTCTCGAGAAGAACCTCCGCCATTTCTTCTTCGGCGGTGCGCCCGGTGTTGCCGAGAAGGCGGCCGAGGGCCTGCAGCAGCGGGTTCCGGGGGTCCAGATCGCCGGGACCTACTGTCCTCCCTTCGACCCTTCGGGAGCCTGGGACGTCGTAGACGTCAACGCGGCGCTGAGGGCGTCGGAGGCACACATCGTTTGGGTCGGGGTCGGAGCTCCCAAGCAAGAGCTGTGGATGCACCGGGTGCGGAACCACATCGATGTGCCGGTCATGGTCGGCGTCGGCGCCGCCTTCGACTTCCTCGCAGGCAGCAAGCGTCCGGCTCCCCGAGTGTTGAGCCGATTGGGATTGGAGTGGCTGTTCCGTCTCTTGAGCGAGCCCCGTAGGTTGTGGCGTCGCTACCTGATCGGGAACCTCACCTTCGCCCGGCTCGTGTGGAGAGATCGCAAGAGGCACGGAGCCGGCTGCTAACTAAAGAGCCGAGGATCCCCCCTTCTCGGTGCCCGTATCCATTCAGAGGTGCCCCGCACACTCCGGATGCAGCTTCTTTATCTCGGCAGCCGCCTTGCTGAGAGCGCCACGCTTGGGACGGATGTCGGGTTCGCCCCGCCGGACCTGTGTGCCGAGATGATTGCCGTCGTAGATCAGGACGAGCTGGGCGCAGGCTCGATCCAGGGAGGCGCTCCTCACGGCCCTCACCACCTGGGCCACAAGGACCGAGGCCGACAGAAGCACAGCCACGGCCAGCATGACGACGATCCTAGGTTGCATCCCTTCCATGGTGGAGAACATCGTCGGAAGCTGAGGACAGCTTGACGGTGGGCCGCCCGTGAATAGTACGTAGGGGGTCAGTCGATGACGATGAAGTCGTCGAACTTGATCGTGGCCGATGCGTTCGACTGGTTCACCGTACGGAGACCGACCGCGCCGGCGGTCTGCAGGCCGGCCGCGTTGTCGGACTCCGTGATCAGCCAGGAATCCGGTTCGCTCGTTCCCACCTTCCACACCTTGGCCTGGATCGTCGTGGGGGAGGCCCCTTCGATCTTGACCCGCAGGGCGAGGACGTCTCCGGTGGAGAGATTAAGCCCGGTGGAAACGTCCGCGAACAGCGAGGCCCCGCTTCCCGTCTGTCCCCGGAGCGAGATGTCACCCTGCGCGTTGACGTAGGGCCCGACCCGGTAATACGTCCCGCCGTTCTTCCTAAGCAGGGCATAGCTGAAGTAGTTCCCCGTCGACGGAACCTTCGGGAAGCGGATGCGGGTGCGCAGGTCGGCGTTCAGGCTCGAGGTGTCGGACAGCTGGATTATCCGGTCCGCGCTTCCGGAGGGGGTGTTGATCGCTCCCTCTTGGCCGTCGACGGTGAAGTCCGCCGCGGCTCCGGCCATGACGCTCCACAACCCTCCGATGTCGGCGGCTCCCCATCCCGAGGCCGAGGTCCTCGAGAAGGCGTCCGACGCTAGTGTCGTAACGGCAGTCTTCGCGATCGAGGTATCCGGAACGCCGGGCGGGTCCTCGTAGTTGCCGGCGACGTCGCGGGCCCTCGTGTAGAAGTCGTAGGTGCCGTCGCCGGCGGTCGCTTGATAGTCGAACGATCCGTTAGCGGTCGGGTTGTTGTCCGTCATGGCCAAAGTGAAGCTGCCGCTCCCGGGGCCCTTCGCCCACAGCTCGACCGACCCGAGACCACTCTGCTCGTCGGATGCGGTGTAGTTCACCCTGATCGCATCCTCCGAGATGTTCGTCGAAGATGTCGCAGACGAGCTCGGGGGAAGCGTGTCCACGGGCTCGATAACATTCAGATCGTCGAACGAGATAGTGGCCGACGAGTTCGATTGATTGACCGTGCGAAGACCGATCGAGCCGGCGGTCTGCAGACCGGCAGCGTTGTTGGAGGTAGTGACGAGCCACGACGACGGCTCCGTGGTCCCCACCTTCCATACCTTGGCCTTGATCGAGGTGGGAGATGCTCCATCGATCTCGATCCGCAAGGCGAGGACGTCTCCGGTGTTGAGGGTCATCCCCGTGGCGACGTCGGTGAAAACGGACGAGCCGGTGCCGGTCTGCCCTCTGAGAAGGATGTCACCCTGCGCGTTGACGTAGGGACCGATCCGGTAGTAGGTGCCGCCGTTCTTCCGTAGCAGCGCGTAACTGAAGTAGTTCCCCGTCGACGGAACCTTCGGGAAGCGGATCAGCGTCTGCAGATCGGCGTTCAACGCCGATGTCTGCGACAACTGGATGATCCGGTCCGCGCCGCCGGAGGGGTTAGTGATCGCTCCCTCTTGGCCGTTGACGGTGAAGTCCGTCGCGACTCCGTCCATGACGCTCCACGGCCCTCCCACGTCTGCGGTGCCCCATCCCGAGGCAGAGGTCCGCGAGAAGGCGTCGGTCGCGACCACCAATACGGGAACCTTCGTCGTCGAGGCATCGGGAGCGCCGGGCGCATCCTCGCTGTTTCCGGCGACATCCAGAGCCCTCGTGTAGAAGTCGTAAGTGCCGTCGCCTGCGGTCGCCGCATAGTTGAACGATCCGTTGCCCGCGGGGCTGTTGTCGGTCATCGCGAGCGCGAAGTCGCCGCTACCCGGGCCCTTCGCCCATAGCTCTACCGCGTCGAGGCCGCTGTGCTGATCGGATGCCGTGTAGTTGACCTTGATCGTGTTCCCCGACACGTTCATCGGAGAAGTAGCGGCTGATGCGGGTGCACCGCCGTCGACGACGGTTGTCGTGTCCGCGTTGGCCGGCGAGGGTTCGTAGTGACCGGCGTCGTCGTGCGCTCGGGTGTAGAAGTCGTAGTCCCCGTCTCCCTGGAGGGCATCGTAGGCGAAGGATCCGTTGCTGGTCGGGGTGTTGTCGGTCGCGGCCAGTTGGAACGCGCCGTCGCCCGGACCTTTAACCCAGAGTTCGACGTCGACGAGTCCGGCTCCGTCGTCGGAGGCCGTGTAGCTCACCTCGAAGGCTCCCGTCTTGCTGGTCGCCGGAGAGGTTGCGGACGAGGTCGGACCGGCCGTGTCGACGATGGTCGTCGCGTCGGCGGCGGAGGGAGCATCCTCTCGAGCGCCACCGGCCGTGAGTGCCCTCGTATA
>JBOGXG010000306.1:0-1802 GCA_050694195.1 Actinomycetota bacterium
GCCGCGATGATGAGCGCCAAGGCGCGCGGCAAGGACCGCTCACTCTTGTTCGACGAGTCCACGGTCGACCGCCCGGACGGGACCGCTCGTCCCGATGTTCGCTCTATGGCGCACATGAAGATGCTTCAGAGCCTGTCGGGCAAGCTGAACCGGCTGAACGACGTTCGGCAGATCGCGACTTCTATCGCAACCGAGTTGAAGAGCCTCATCGACTATCACAACTGTCGCGTCTACCTCGCGCAGGGGAACGACCTCTTGCCGATCGCGTCCCACGGCAACTTCAACATGGCCAGCGACGCCGAGGTCACCATCAGCGCGACGCAGGTAGGCGTGGGGATCACCGGACGCGCTGCGGCCAGCGGCCAGCCAGTTCTCGTTCCCAATGCTTTGGAATGCGACTTCGCCGTCCTGCTGCCGGGGACCGAAGAGATCGCGGAGTCGATAGTTGCGGTTCCCATGCTCTACGGACCGCGTGTGAACGGGGTCATCACGATCTCGAAACTCGGCACCGACGAGTTCGACATGGAGGACGTGCGGCTCCTCGAGGTGCTTGCCGGCCAAGCTTCGGTGGCGCTGGAGAACGCTCGCCTCTACGACGCCCAACGGCGGGAGGCGAAGAACGCCCGCGACCTCCTCGAGTTCAGTGACATGATCTCGCACGCGCAGTCGATGCACGCGATCGGGAATAGGACGGTTGACGAGGTCGCCCGCCTCGTGGAACTCGATCAGGCCTCGCTGTGGCTACTCAACGATCGCAGCGGTCGCTACGAGTGCGTCTCCCACCACGGCTACGTGAACGATCCGCTGACCCGCGATCTGGTCAAGCAAACGGTCTCTCCAGAGGAAGCGCAGACCTTGATCCGCGGACGGAAGCAGCCCTTCATCGTGACGCCGGACTCGATAAGGCAGACCTGGCCGGACAGGGAGATCGACGAGCGCTTGCTTCAGACGTACGCGGTCGCTCCCATGCCTCGCGATGCCGGCGTCGACGGGTGGTTGATCGCCCGGCAGCCTCAAGAGATCGGCCTCTTCTTCACGGAGGACAGGCTGCGTCTGCTTGCCGGCCTCGCCTACCAGAGCTCCGTCGCGATGCAGAAGGTGCTGCTTTACAGGAACCAGAAGGAAACGGCCGATGTTGCCAACGCGCTCCTGGACTTCAGCCGGAAGCTCGCCTGCTCGGAGGACCTCGGCGACATCCTGCAACGCACCGCCGAACAAGCCGCGAAGATCCTCGGCTCTCCTAAGACGATCGTGTGGCTGCAGGAGCCGGAGACCGGCTGTCTCCTCCCCGAGGCGACGTTCGGATTCGGCGAGGAGGAACGCAGGCTGATGGTGAACGCCGTGTTCCCGCAGGAGTTGGTGGGCATGCTCGAGACCGCCGACGAACCCTTCGTGATGTGGCCCGGCGACCACGAGGGCGACGCCGGTGACGCGACCTCGGTTACCTCGGCCGTCGCGCCTCTCCGCCTCGACGGGGGACGGTTGGGATGCATCGCAGCGACCGCGCCGGCTCTCGGAGGTTACGAGTTCTCGAAGCGGAAGATGCGTCTCCTCGCCGGGATCGCGGACCAGGCGAAGCTAGCGTTGAACAACGCGCACAGCTTCGAGACCTTGGAGAGCACGTTCCTCTCGACGGTCGAGGCGCTGGCCAACGCGCTCGAGGCGAAGGACGAGTACACGTCCTCCCACACGCGCACGATCGTCGACATGAGCCTCGACGTGGGCGCCGCGATGGGATTGGATGCCAAGACGCTCAAGACGCTGGAGATGGGCGCCCTCTTCCACGACATCGGAAAGATCGG
>JBOGXG010000307.1:0-3047 GCA_050694195.1 Actinomycetota bacterium
ATCCATCTCCTGGTTGCCGCGCTGGCGAGGTCTGAAGGCTGTTTATCCCCGAGGAGTTCGGCGATCGCCGCGGGCAGCGGACCCAGACCGAGCCCTTGGGTGACCGCGTCGAAACGCACCGTCACAACGCGTGCCCGGTCCTGGACGCGCTGGATGAACGCTTGCGTCTCGGCCCGCTCCGCCCGGGCCACGACCCCGCGACGCTGGGACAGCGCCCGGTCCCAGACAGCCTCGAGATCGGCCGTCGGGTTCATCGTGATGCCGGTGGATGGGACGGGGGCCGAGCGATCATCAGCCTCAGGCTACGCGATGGATGGCCCGGGGAAGTCACCCCCCATTCGCTAAGGTCACCTAGTGAGAGGCAGATGCGGCAGTCGATCGGCTCGGTCGTCACTGGGGGCTCTCCTCGTCGCGCTCGGCGCCCTCGCATCGCTCGCAGGAAGCCCGCTCCACGCGCAGGAGAACGAACGGCGTCTCGTCCTCAGGATCGGCACGACCGAAGACACCTCCACCCTCAATCCGTTCGCCGAACAGGATCCCGTCTCGGCGGAGGTGACGATGCTCGGATACGACATGTTGGTCCGTCCGTCGCCTATCGACTCGGCCCCCGTTGGAGGGCTCGCCGTTTCGTGGGATACATCCCTCGACGGAACGACCTGGACGTTCCATCTGGATCCCAACGCCACCTGGCATGACGGTGAGCCAGTCACCGCCGGCGACGTCGAATACACCTTCGAGCGCGTCCTGAGGGAACAGATCGCTCCCTACGTCGATCACGTGCGTCACGTAGAAGCGATCGAGGTCGCCGATGACAGCACGATCATCATGCGCACTCGGGAGCCGGCGCAGATGCTCGCCCTCTTCGTTCCCATCGTTCCCGAGCATGTGTGGGAAGACGTGTCCATCGACGAGACGTTGACGTTCGAGAACTCCCCGAGTGTCGGTTCGGGTCCGTTCCGCGCGACGGGTGTGTCGGAGGATGGGGTTATCCGCATGACGCGGGCCGAGACCACCGAGAGTCCGACGCAGGTCGACGAGATCGTGTTCCGTCCGTACGAGTCGCAAGACGCACTTGCGTCGGCGCTCCGCGACGGCGCGATCGACTACGCGACCGGCCTCGGCGTCGAGCAGTTCCGCGAACTGGGGGCCGGGACGTTCATCCGGGGCGTGTCGGCACCGGATCCCGGTTTCACGAACCTCGGCTTCAATCTCTACGAGCCTGACGCGGAGGCGATCGAGGATCTCAACGCACCCGAGTTCTCCACCGGTCATCCGGCCCTACTCGACCCGCGCGTGCGCCGCGCGATCAACTGGGCAATCGATGAGAGCGCGATCGCCGAGGAGGTGCTCTCCGGTGAGGGAACCGTCGGCACGACGATCATCCCGCCCCCGCTAACGCGTTACCACCTCGAGATACCGGCGGAGGAACGGATGCACTTCGACCTCGAGCACGCGGCCCGGCTGCTGGACCGCGCCGGTTGGACCGACTCCGACGGCGACGGGACGGTGGATCAGGAGGGAGAGGAACTTCAGTTGCGACTGGCGGCACGACTCGCGAGCGCCGACACGGTCGAGGCCGCGTCGCTGGTCGAAAGGTCGTTGGCCGATGTCGGCATCGGCGTCGCCGTCGAAACCGTCAGCGATGACAGATTGACCGACGACATCTACTCGGCCGACTACGACATGTTCATCTGGGGGTGGGCCTCCGGCACCGATCCGGACTATCTGCTGTCGGTGCTGACGTGCGACCAACGGATGGGACGCTCCGACACGTTCTTCTGCGATCCGAGATACGACCGTCTGTACGGGGAGCAGAAGCTCGAGTGGTCGATCCCCGAGCGCGCCGCCATCGTGGAACGGATGCAGGAGATCGTCTATCGGGCCGCGCCGTACGTCCTCCTTTACTACGACAACCAGTTGGAGGCGTACCGAACCGATCGGGTAACGGGATGGACCGCCGCCCCGGCCGACGCGGTGCCGGGGCAGATCGCGTTCAACGGCTACCGCGCGTCGTACGAGAACCTCCGGCTCCTTCCCGGAGCGGCGCGCGCGAACGACAGCTCCACGGGTCGGAGCTACGTGCCGTTGGTGGTCGGCCTCACCGCGCTAGTCGCGGTTCTGCTCCTGGGACTGGTCGTCCGGCTGCGCTACTAGAGGGGGCGGCTTCGCGGGATTTTGTCAGTATTTAGGAGGATTCGTCCCCCACTCGCCTAATTCAATCCCCGAGCGCCTGCTGCCGATTAGTTGGCAGGACATCCCAGCGGTATCTCGAGGAGGCGAAGTGGCAGAGCGACTTTCCAGGGCGAAGGTGGCGCTCGCGGCCCTCCTCGCCTCGGCTCTCGCCCTCGGTGTGGTCGCCGACGCGGGGGCCGAGACTCCCGCCGGACGCTCGGCGGAGTCGGGGAGCATCCTTCTCCACGACAACCTCGAGGGCTACCGGAAGGGCTCGACCTGGGCCGACTCCTCCCGGCACGGCAAGTGGAAGTCGGTGTTCGACGGCTACGGCCGGGTCGGGATCGCGAAGGCCGACAGCAAGGTGCTGACCCTGGCCCCCAAGGTGGCGGACGATCCGTCGGAGACCCACGCCGCTCTGGTGGCGACGACCGAGCGGTTCGGCGATCTCGACGTCTCGATGCGCGCCAAGACGGTCAAGCAGCTCCGCAAGGGCCGCGCCAACCCGTGGGAGGTCGCCTGGACGATCTGGCACTACCAGGACAACACCCATTTCTATTACCTCATCCTCAAGCCGAACGGTTGGGAGCTCGGGAAGGCCGACCCCCCTTATCCGGGAGCCCAGCGCTTCCTCGCCACCGGCGAGCGGAGGTTCCCGATCGGGCGGTGGCACGACATCAGGGTTCGCCAGATCGGCCGCACGATGAAGGTCTGGGCCAACGGCGATCTTCTGACGAGGTTCACGGACCGGGAGCGGCCGTACAAAAGGGGGGCCGTAGCGGTCTACAACGAGGACGCCAAGACGTACTTCGACGAGGTCCTGATCACCCACCCCTAGCCCCCCCGCTTGCGGGCGAACTTCTCCTACATATCTG
>JBOGXG010000308.1:0-2594 GCA_050694195.1 Actinomycetota bacterium
GTCTTCAGCCGCCCGCGCGGTGCAGCCGCGCGGCGCGCTCCGGGGCATCGGTCAGTCCGGGGTCGGCTGCTGCGATCGCGTCGAACCAGGAGAGCGCCTGCGTGAACCGGCCCTCCCGTTCCAAGAGGTCGCCGAGCACGTACCACGCTCTTAGATGATGCTCCTGAGCGATCGAGGGATCGAGACTCAGCGCCTCCAGGCGTTGGCGCGCACCTTCGATGTTCCCCATGTCCGCGAGCGCTCCCGCCGCCACGATCGCAGCCTCGAAGGAGACGGGCTCGGGGACGGTCCCCGGCTTCACCTCGTCACATAGCTGGAGCGCTTTGTCCGGCTTGCCCAGCGCGCGGTAACAGTCGGCGATCACGGGATTCTGCTCCGTCGACCCGGCGATCCGTCGGAAGGCAGAAAGCTCGCGAGCGGCGTCCCGCCAACGATCGGCCGAGTAGTAGGCCAGGCCGAGGAACTCCCTCACGTTCGTCGATCGCAGCGCCATGTGTTTGGCTTGATCCCCCAGCCTGATCGCCTCTTGTGTGTCGCCAGCTGCGTAGGCCGCTACCGCGTCCGAGAACACCTTCACGAGGATGTCGCCCTTGGTCGGTCGCGCGGCGGCATGGAGCTCGCGGATGACGTCGTCCGACAGATGGACCGCCTCGTGACGGGAGGCCGGACGATCGTCCGACGCGTCACGGCGTCGCGACGTCATCGCTCGCTTGGGGGTCTGCTTGGAGCGGTGGGAGTTCGTTCGCTTCGAGCCCGCCGCACGACGATCGCCTTCCTTCTGCTCTCGCCGTCGAGGCCGCTCGGTCATGAGCGCACCATAACGGGCGCGTCGGCCGCTCCCCGCCTGGACGATCGGCTCCCGGGACTCGAAAGAGGCGGCTCCGAAGAGCCGCCTCTTTCAACCTGGTGCTTACTAGTCGTTCCCGTTGCCCTGGTCGTGGGGCACATGGATCGTGAAGCTGAACATGCAGGCCTCTGTGTCGACACTCGAGGCGTTCATGTTGCTGTCGGAGAACTCGACCGCGCCTGCGATCGTGTAGTTGCGGCCTTCCTTCACGCGACCGGAGCGCTCGCCGCGGATGAGGAAGTCCTGGACCACCGTGCCGGTGCCCGACGGCATACCGACCGCGGGGGTGATGTCCTCATCGGTGTTGCCGGCGCCGTTGATCTCCTCGCCATCGATGATCTGGTCGTGACCGGCCATGAACTCGGCCATCAGGTCATCGCCTGCGGCGGGGTCGGAGTCCTCATCGATGAACGTGACCGTCGCGGGGACGTACTTGTGGTTCGGCGGCCACAGCTCGGTCGGGCCTTCGTATACGACGGATCCCGTGGCCATGCCGAGCGCGTTCGTGCACTCCTGGGTGAGGGTCTCCGTCTGTGCGAACCTTTTCGCCACGCCGGGCGTGCTGAAGCCGGCGACGATGATGGCGCTCGCAGCCATCAGAACCAGGGACTTCTTCAAAGCTCCCTCCTAGGGGTAGGCGGACTTTCCGGCGCCGCGGGTCGGACGCCGTCCGCTTGGTTCGCTCCCGAAATGTCCGATTCCTGCACCGGGTGCCGAGTTCTTCCAAATCCTGTGCAACTGCACAAGGCAAGCTTGCTCGCCGGCCAGGAGAATGGCCGTGCCACGAAGAAACCCCTCCTATCAAGCGATACAAGGAGTCTGACTTGCGCCTCGGCGCCTTCCTCGTAACCGGTCTCATCGTCGCCTGCGCGGCCCCCGCCCAGGCCTCGTCGTCGCGCCCGGCTCCTATCGAGGCGGACGTCCTGGTCCAGGAGGGGGTAACCGCGGCCTTCGTTCACGCGGGCCCTGCGTCCATAGGAGCGGCCCTCGATGCGGCTCGGCTCGCCGGCGTCGAACCCGCACAGCGCTACGACGAGATCGGCGTGTTCCATGCCCTCGGCACAGCCGAGTCGTTCGAGTCCCTCGCGCTGTCTCCCGCGATCGAGTGGATCGAGGCCAACCAAGCGCTCCGACTCTCCACCGACAGCTCCCACGCCGCGACGCGAAGCGAAGATGTCTACCGAGGCGCGGTCGACGCCACGCCATACGACGGAACCGGGGTCGGCGTCGCGGTGGTCGACACGGGTGTGGATGGGACCCTCCCGGCCCTGCAGGAACCACTCGGACGCGGCGACAATTTCAAGATCGTCTGTCCGGTGCCGGGGGCGGTCGTGCGATTGGCGACGGTGAGCTTTCAGGGCTGCCCCACCCAGACCGTCACCGTTCCGATGGAGGACAGCGACACGATCGCACTCGGCGGACACGGAACCCATGTCGCGGGGATCATCGCCGGCGCCGAAACGGAGGTCGTGCCCAGCGACACCGCTCGGGAGCCGTTCACCGTCCACGGCGCCGCGCCCGGTGCCGCGCTCTACGGGATCGGAGCCGGGGCTGCCTTGAGCGTGGACAACGCGATGGACGGCTTGCAATGGGTGCTGGATAACCACGACCAGGTCTCCCCCGCGATCCGAGTCGTCAACAACTCGTGGGGAACTGCGTACGAGGACTACACCGATCCCGACGACCCCGATCAGCCCGGCTTGTTCATCGAGGACGGCTACCGGCTGCACCGTGCCCTGTGGAAGAT
>JBOGXG010000309.1:0-3707 GCA_050694195.1 Actinomycetota bacterium
GCCCTGGATCCGGCGATCAAAAGGGTCTCGGGACTCCTCGGGAAGAGGAACCGACCCAGGTTAGAACGGTGGGTGCGACGACTGGAGGTGTTGCTGAATTGGCTCCTGATCGGTCGTAGAGCCGAACTCCGCCCCGAGGACCGCGGGCTGGTCGAGGTGGCCGTCCCGGAATCTGCCCGCCAAAGCTGACACCATCTTCCCTGCGGACACGCGCGTTACCGGAGTTCGGAAGAGGTTTCGGCATGATCTCATTTCGTCGCACCTGATCCCGCTTCGTCGTTCGTCGTTTGGACCACATAGAGGGCCACCTCGATCCCTGAGAATCGCCATCCTCGAACCCACCGATACCGGGAATCTAGATAGTCACGAACCTCGGTCCTGAGCGAGTCCGGAGACCACACCTGCCACACCCTCTGGTTTGCGGGTAGTTCCCGGCTCGCCATCCTCAGGGCTTCCCGCGCGCTGGTGATCCGCGAGGCGTCGGCACGAGTCGCCCACGAGATGGGGGGATAGACAAATTCCGGCGCCGAGGTCCACGCGTCCTGCTGCTCCACGTAGTAACTGAAAGAATGGGCGCCTTCGCGGTCGGAGAACAGGATTCCGTCACCGAGGTGGGTTCGGGAAAGAACGTGGTGGGTGACACTACGCCAATCCTGCCTTTGGTCGGCATCTTCCCACTTGACGACTCCGAACAGGGCAAGACCGATAAGGATCAGGACACCCAGGAAGGACAACCATCGGGGTCGGAGGGCGCCAACGCTAACCACCAGAAGCAAGGTGAGAGCCGGCAGGATCCCGATGAAGTAGCGCGGGACGAATACGGGGCGGTAGACCAGCGAGATCACGATGCCGGTGACGAGGGGTAACAGCAGCCACGAAAACAGAAACACGTATCTCCAGGTTTCAAACGACGGGCCCCGTCGTCGTAAGGCAGCGACGCCAAGGGTGGTAGCAGGAAGTGCGAGAAGTGCCACCCTGGCCGCGAGCCAGGGGTCACCACCTCCCAAGAGCGTCCCCAGCTGCCCGACCGCACTTCTGAAGGTCAGTTCCGGGATCCAGTCCCATACTCCTGCGGTGGCCTTTTCTATGACGGGCCCAACCACGACCAGCACTCCCATGACGAAAACCAAGACCAGGGCACCGATCGTCCCCAGTTGCTTGGTACTCAACGAACGAGTGCCATGAAACCGTGCCGCCGGCAGACTGACCACAAAGCCGATCAGAAACAACACAGCGTAAGCGTGAGCAGTGATCGACAAGAACCCGAGAACCCCAGCGATGACCCAGTCACGAGCCGATCTGCCTCGGACTGCTCGCGTCAGGTACAGGGCGGTGGCGGTCAGAAGGAACAACAGCAGTGTGTATCCCCTGGCCTCTCTCGAGAAATCGATCAGAAAGGCGTTTACGGCCAGGAGGGCTGCAGCGACAAGACCATGACCCTTACCGAACAGTTCCTTTCCTAGGAGATAGGTGAGGAAGATGGAGCCAGAGGCGAAGAGCAGGGACGGCAAACGCAAGAACGCCTCTCCATCTCCAAGCTTGACCCAGAAATGCAGAAAGACGTGGTAGAGACCCATGCTGAGGTCCTGAGTGGTGATGATCGTCCACAGATCGCCCCAACGAGCGCTCGCGATCCAATAACTTGCGGCTTCGTCCCACCAAAGACTCTCGAAACCGATACGCGATGCAGCGAGGGTGGCGCCCACCACTAGGATGAGGCCGAGGAAGATCGCCGGCTGCCGCGGCGAAAAGACACCTCGTGGGTGCATAGGGCGGAGGCTATCGTTTTCTCGGAGAACAAAGAAGACAGCTTCCTCGCCCCAGTACTTCTCTTCAGCTAACTTTCCCGTCTCCTCAAGGTCGTCGGGGCTGAGAAGCCCCCATACGGACTGCGCTACGTACCCCATGCGGACTGCAATAGGTACCCCATGCGGACTGCGCCAAGTACGCAGCCTTCTTCATGACGTGTCCCTGCCGGCCGTAGTCCGCTCTCAGCTGGATCTAGCGCGGAGGAGGCCAGGTGCCGGCAGGGGCCGAGGACCACCAACGCGGGGCGCGCTCTCGCGGCCTTCGGAAAGAGGGCTGGGAGCACGACCCGCTTACCGAGCGCGTGCTGGCGGCGGCTCCGAGGAGCATGCCCGCACGATCAACGCGAGGCCCGATAGTCGGATCACCAGTTATCAGCATCTGCATCCCCACCGCCGATCCCGGAGCCTCTTTCGAGCGCTGTCTGGACAGTTTGCGGATGCAGCGCTCCGCCCCTCCCTACGAGCTGCTGGTCTGCCTAAACGGTGGCGTGACCGAGCCGGAGGCCGTGATCGACCTGTGGCCGGGAGCAAAGGTGGTGTGCGTCACTCGCCGACACCCAGGAGCGGCCCGCAACGCCCTGATCCAGCACGCACGCGGAGATCTGCTGCTGTTCCTGGACGACGACGTCACCCTTGCCCCCGATCTGCTCTATCGCCTCGCCACGCTCGCGCGAAGACGGACCAACGAGGGAGTCTTTGGTGGGCCTAACGTCACGCCGCCCAACAGCACCTGGTTTCAGCGCGTCCAGGGCGCCGTTCTGGCATCACTTCTCGGTTCGGGTCCCGTTAGGAGACGTTACGGCCGCCATCCCGCCGGCGCGGCGAACGAGCGTTTCTTCATCCTCTGCAACCTTGCGGTTCGGCGCGAGGTGATGACCTCGTTCGATCCGGACCTGGTGTGCGCGGAGGAGAACGCGCTGCTCATGGAGATGAGCAGAAGAGGGATAGCGATGCACTACGACCCAAAGATGATGGTTTTCCACGATCGCAGAGACAGTCTTTCGGGGTTTGCCAAACAGCTCCTGAAGTACGGTCGTGGGCGCGGTCAGATCATCAGGCGGCGCCCCTATAGCGCAAGACTCGAGTATCTCGCTCCTCCGGCTTTAGTTCTCTATCTGTCGTTCCTTCCGCTCCTCGCCTCGCTCATGCCATGGGCCGCGGGACCGGGAGCAGCGTATGTAGGCATGTGCATCGCCGGCGGTACCAAGATAGGCATCACGATGAAGAGCTTTTCATCGGCCCTGCTTGCCTGCACTCTGGTCGCCTTCACCCATGTTTGCTATGGGATCGGCGTGTTGCTCGGCATCGCAAGGCCGAAACGGGGCCATGCAACGGTTCCGACCCCCGTGCTTGTTCGCCCCAACCAACGTTCCGAGACGGCATGATCGCGACGGCCGGGCGATCTGCACCCCCTCTTTGGTTGTTCTGGGTTCTGGTGCTTCGGCAGCTCAAGCTCTGGGGGAAGCGTTCCTGGATGGGGACCCTGTGGCCGGTGGCATCACCGTTCTTCCTCACGGTGCTGTTTGTTTTTGTGTTCCGGCGGGTCTTCCAGGTTCCGATCGAGAGGTATCCGGAGTACCTCTTGTGTGGCCTCTTACCGTGGACCTTCCTCAGCCAGGTTCTAGGGAGGACGATCGCCAGCATCTCTACGCAGCCGGAGTTGATCCGCAAGGCACCGTTCCGCTACGAGTTGATCCCTCTGAGCAGCGCCGCGGCCCACGGGCTGAACTTCCTATTGACGGTTGCGGTTTTCGTCGCGTACCTGGCGTTGGAAGGCCATCTTCCCTACGACACGCTTCCATTGTTGGTGTTCCCGGTGCTTGCGACCATTCTGCTCGCGATGAGCCTCTCCATGCTCGTCGCTCTCATCGACGTTTACAACCACGACCTGCAGTTGGT
>JBOGXG010000310.1:0-13589 GCA_050694195.1 Actinomycetota bacterium
CTGTCCCAGCCGCGCGACCTTCCCGTTCACTCGGATCCGCCGTCCCACGATCATCTCCTCGACCGCGCGGCGGGAACCCACCCCCGCGTGAGCCAGCACCTTCTGGAGTCGCTCGCCCTGCTCGTCGCTCACGCGTGGAAGCTCACCCGTTGGGCGAGAGCTTGCTCTCCATGTCCTCGACCGCCTCGGCGTCGGGCATGAACGAGGCGAGTGGAGGCAGTTCCTCGACGGAGCGCACCCCGAGATGCTCGAGGAACTCACCCGACACGGTGAACAGCACCGGTGACCCCGGACCGCCGTCCCGACCGGACTCTTGGAGGAGACCTCGCTGCTGCAGCGTCTTGACGACGCCATCGGAATCGACCCCCCTGATCTCGGAGATCTGCGACCTCGAGATCGGCTGCCGGTAGGCCACGATCGCGAGCACCTCGAGGGAGGCGGCGGTCAGTCGGCTGTAGGAGTGGCCCTTGACGAATCTCTCCAGCCAGGGCGCACAGTCGGGATGGGTGTAGAGGCGCCATCCGCCGGCCACCTCCCGGAGGACGAAGCCGCGCTCCCCGGCCGTGAACTCGTCGGCAAGCTCGCGGAGGATCCCCTCCACCGCCGCCCTCGGCTGCTCCAGCACCTCTCCCATCAGACTGGCGGGGATCGGCTCGTCCGCAAGGAGAAGGATCGACTCGATGACCTTCCGCTCCACGCTCATGAGACGCCCTCCTCGAAGGCATATTCCTCTACGCCGGCCAATATCTCGTCGGCTTCGGCGTCGTCGGTCCATTCGGCTCTGATGGCACCGAAACGATCGAGCTGGGAGAGCTCGACGGCGCCCGCCTTGAACAGCTCGAGCAGGCCGAGGAAGCGAACCACCACCTCGATCCGCTCCATCCCCCTGCCGCAGAGCTCCTCGAAGGTGACCGAGCGCTCCGCTCGCAGACGGTCGGACATCTCGAGGATGGCGTCGCGTACCGAAGCTCGTATGGGCGCCACGTGGGAGACGTCGAGGATCCGGACGGGTGGTTGGACGAAGACCCGCTCCGCGGCCCGCAGCAGGTCGGCGATGCGAACCTTGAGGAGTAGATCGGGGGCAAGGTCTGCGTAGCGAGGTTCGAGCGGGACCTCTCTGGGGTGGAGGTCTGCCCCCTTCTGAAGGCCCGCGAAGAGCCACGCCCCCGCCTCCCTGAAGGTTGCGCACTCGACGAGCCTTCCGAGGAGGAGGTCCCGTTCCTCGAGGAGGGACGCGTTGCCGTCCTCGTCCCGCTCCGGCGCCGGAAGCAATCTGATCGACTTGAGCTCCAGCAGCGTCGCCGCGACCACCAGGAACCCCGTCGTCGCCTCCAGATCCAGATCCTCCAATCCCCGAAGTGCTCGCAGGTACTCGTCGGTGATCGTCGCGATCGACACCTCGTAGATGTCGACGCGCTGCCTGGTGATCAGATGCAGGAGGAGGTCGAGCGGGCCCTCGAAGACATCCAGCCGGACCTCGTGCGCCACGTTCCTCTCCATCCGATAGATATGTTTATTTGTCGACAATCAAGCGTTGCTTGCGGCGTCGCCAGCGTACCGCCGGCGGGAGGCGGCGCGGCGGCTTTCGCCCCTCAGCCCGAGGACGGCAGGAGCCCGACTCGCTCTCTCACGTCTCGCATGGTGTCCTCGGCAACCTTCATCGCCCTTTCCGCCCCCACCGCCAGCAGGCGGGAGGTCTCGCCGGGGTCTCGCATCAGCTCCTCGTAGCGGCGGCGGATCGGCTCCAGACGGGCACCCACCGCGTCCCCCAAGGCCGTCTTGAAATCTCCGTATCCCCTTCCTTCGAAGCGTCGCTCGAGCGCCTCGACCGGCTGCTCCTCGACCAACGACAGGATCGTCAGGAGATTGGAGATGGCCGGCTTGTCCTCGGCCGCCTTCACCTCCCGGCCGGAATCCGTGACTGCGACCTTGAATTTCTTCGCGATCGACTCCGGCGGGTCGACGAGCAGCACGCTCGAGTTGGGACGTCCTGCGGACTTGCTCATCTTCTGGGTCGGATCGTCGAGCGCCATCACCCGCGCTCCCGCCGTGGGGATCCATGCCTCGGGAAGGACGAAGGTCTCTCCGAACATCGAGTTGAAGCGGCCCCCGATGTCCCTCATCAGCTCCACGTGCTGGCGCTGGTCCTCCCCCACGGGCACCCCGTGGGCCCGGTAGAGGAGGACGTCCGCCGCCTGCAGCACGGGGTAGGTGAAGACGCCTACCCCCACCGACTCGCTCTCGCCCTTCGATCTCTCCTTGAACTGCACCATCCGGCGCAGCTCCCCCATCCGTGCCAGGCAGGACAGGATCCACGCCAACTCGGAGTGCTGAGGGACGTGCGACTGGACGAACAGGGTGGCCCGGTCGGGATCGATGCCGCAGGCGACGAGCAGGGCCCCCGTCGCGACGGTCCGCTCGCGAAGGTCCTCGGGGGCCCACGGAGCCGTCATGGCGTGGAGGTCGACGATGCAGAAGAAGGAGTCGTATCCGTCCTGCTGGGCCACCCAGTTCCTCACCGCCCCAAGGTAGTTTCCAAGATGCAGGTACCCCGTCGGCTGGATCCCGCTGAAGACGCGCTTCCGCTCAGACATTAAACCTCTACTTTAGACTTGGTGTACGGCAAGGCGGGCCGGCCCATCGCCACTAAGCCCTACAATACCCGGCCGTGGACCTCGGACTTCTGTCTCTCCTTCGTGACGAACCCCTCACCTTCGTGCTTCTGGCCGTGGCGCTGATCTTCGCGATCGCGCTCCACGAGTACTCCCATGCGCTGGCCGCCGACCTCCAAGGCGATCGAATGCCCCGGGCGATGGGAAGGTTAACCCTCAATCCAGCCCGCCACCTCGATCCCCTCGGCACCCTCGCGATAGTCCTCGTGGGGTTCGGGTGGGGAAAACCCGTGGAGTTCCGGCGCGAGGCGCTCTCGTCGAAGCGGTTCGGGGCCGCCTTCGTGGCGATGGCGGGCCCGCTGATGAACCTCTTCCTCGCTCTCGTCTCCGCGTTCGTCCTGGGCGTCATCCTGAAGGCCAACCCGGAATCCAGGTTCGATCCCGGCGTAGTGGTGAACTTCCTCGTTCTGTTCACGACGATCAACGTCATCCTCGCCGTCTTCAATCTGATCCCTCTCCCCCCTCTGGACGGATCCCGCTTACTGACGATCTTCCTGCCTCACGACAAGCAGAAGATCATCTTCTGGCTCGACCAGTACGGCTTCTTCATCCTCATCGCCCTCGTCTTCCTCGGAGGGCTGCGCTTCCTCGACCCCGTCATCGATCAGGCACGCGACTGGGTCTTCGACATAGCCGGGGCGGTCTAGCTAGTTGCCAACCCTCTGCTTGAGGGTTATGCTTGCGCCGTCACGATGAAGCAACTACGACGCGGGAGGATCGGAGATTGGACGAAGGTCGGCAAGCAGACACCTCTCTACTATTCGACATGTCCCCTAGTCGCGTAGTTGCTGAGTCGCCTTATCGATTCGCCTCCTTATCACTTTATCGATAACGGGTCTGGCCTGCGACTCCCCCGGGCGAGCGGCAGCGATTAGTAGACTTATCGTCTTGTATGTAGGTCGATATATCCCCGAACTATCGCTGTCTCTCTACGATCGACCAGCCTTCGATGGAACCCGAGCCAGGCGCCGTATCTCGCCCCCAAGTCGGGAAGGGCGAGGCGAACACTGTCGCCGGTAGGTCACGTTCCCTGCATAAGGGTTAAGTATCGGTTGAGACATGGGACGACGGGTGCAGCGTGCCAAAGCAAGAGGCCCCGGCAGAGCCGGGGCCTCGCTGATAGCTGGTGGTGCCTCCCCTACTCCTCCTGGAGTTTGCGGAGGAGGATCGAATCGCTGGACCGAGCGGCGAAGTCCTCCAGGACGTAGCTGAGCGCGGCCCTCACGATCTTGCCCCTGTCGGCCGCGACTCCGTGCTCCGAGCGAAGCCCGAGGCGGGTCTTCTCGAGCTCCATGAGGTCGTCACGGGTGCAGTAGAAGGTGATCTTCTCCTCGTGCTTCGGCGCCTTCCGAGGCGCCGCCTGATCGGTCTCCACCGGGGTGGCGACTTGTAACCTTGTCGACTTAGCGACTTGTGGCTCGGGAGCGGGATCCTTCGGCTCTACGGCCGCCTTGTCGGCGGTCGTGCGCCGGAAGAGCTCGTCAGCTCCGGGCAGACTGGCTCGACGCGACACGTTCCATCACCTCCTGTGCGAGTTGGCGGTACGACGCCGCTCCCTGGGAGTTCGGCGCGTAGGTCAAGATCGGTTCCCCCGCTACGGGGGCTTCTGCGAATCTGATGGTCTTCCTGATGATGGTGTCGAAGAGCCGGCTGCCGAAGGCCTCCTTGACCCGTGCCAGGACCTCCTTCGAGTGGATCGTGCGAGCGTCCATCATCGTCGCGAGGATCCCGTCGAGATGGAGCCGGGGGTTGAGACGTTCTCTGATGCGTTCGATCGAATCCATCAGCAGCGCCATGCCCCTCAGTGCGTAGTACTCACACTCCATCGGCACGATGACCCCGTCCGCCGCCGTCAACGCGTTGATCGTGAGGAGGCCGAGCGAGGGCGGGCAATCGATAAGGATAAAGTCATACTTAACCCTTAGGGGTGCCAGCACCCGGAGGAGCGTCTGCTCCCTGGCAACCTCCTGGACAAGCATCAGCTCCGCGGCGGCGAGGTCGATGTTCGAGGGGAGCAGGTCGAGGTTGGGGACGCTGGTCTTCAGGACCACGTCCGAGGCCTCGCAATTGCGGTCCAGCAGGGCGTTGTAGACCGACAGCTCGAGGCGCCCGGGCTCGATGCCCAGGCCCAGGGCGCATCCCCCCTGAGGGTCGAAATCTACGAGCAGGACCTGCTGTTCGAGCTCCGCCAGCGCGGCCCCCAGGCTGATGGCGGTGGTCGTCTTGCCGACTCCCCCCTTCTGGTTGGCAAGAGCGATGATGCGGGCCGTCCTCGACGATTCATCCTCGAAGATCGGCTTCCGCTCCCCGATCGTGCTCCCGTCGGCCGCGGCCTCGCGAGGTCGCTCGAGCTGTTCGGCCACGGAGGCGAGATCCTGAGGGAGCCCAACCTCTGGGGCTGGGGTCTCTCGTTGCATGGCTCTCCTCTCGGCAACTTGGAAACTTGTCGACAAATACCCTTGTCGGCTGCCGAACTGTACCTAAACAAGCGGTGCGTGACAAGAGGTGCAGGTCGGAGGCCTGCGGTCAGGCGAGAACGTCGTCGGCGAAGGAGTCGCCCGGTGTTGCCGTCGGGACGGCCAGCAGTTCGGCGATCGTTGCGCCGAGGTCGGAGAACGAGTCTCGGATCCCCACTTCGCCGGGCCTCACGAGATCACCGGCAACCAAGAGCGGGACGCGCTCGCGCGAGTGGTCGGTCGACGGTGTGGTTGGGTCGTTCCCATGATCGGCGGTGATGAAGAGGACCTGGTCGGGACCCAGAGCCCCCCGGATCTCGGGGAGCCGCTCGTCGAACGCCTCCAGAGCGGCGGCGTACCCGCGGGGATCGTTCCGATGCCCGAAGGCCTGGTCGAAATCGACGAGGTTGGCGAAAACGAGGCCCCTGTCGACCTCCTTCGACTCCTCGATGACCGCGCTGATCCCCTCGTCGTTCGACCTCGTGGGGCGAGAAGACGTGATCCCCTTGCCGGCGAAGATGTCCGAGATCTTCCCGATCCCCCGGACCTCACAGCCGGCGTCGGTCAGCTCCTCGAGCACCATCGGCGACGGAGGTAGGACGGAGAAATCGTGCCGGTCGGGCGTGCGGACGTAGGGATCCCCGGGCGTTCCCGTCCCCGAGAAGGGCCGGGCGATAACGCGTCCTACCTCGTGCTCCCCGCGCATGACCTCTCTCGCCACCCGGCACAGCTCGTACAGGCGCTCCAGGGGGATCACGCCGGTGTGCGAGGCGATCTGGAAGACGCTGTCGGCGGACGTGTACACGATCGGGCGTCCCGTCCCTACGTGCTCGGTCCCCAGGCGCTGGATGATCTCGGTCCCGGACGCGACCTCGTTCCCCATCGTCTCCACCCCGGCGCGTGCCTCGAACTCTCGGATCAGCTCGTCGGGGAACGCATCGGGATAGGTCGGGAAGGGCCTGGCGAGGATGATCCCCATCAGCTCCCAGTGCCCCGTGGTCGTGTCCTTCCCGGGAGAGCGTTCGGTGAGGGCCCCGTAGGCGCCGGCCGGTGACTTCACGGCCGGGACACCCGCCACGGGCGCGATCGACCCCAGCCCCAGCGCCCCCAGATTGGGGAGCCTCAGTCCGCCGACCGCCTCGGCGATATGCGGCAAGGTGGCGCTCCCCTCGTCACCGAAGGCAGCGGCATCGGGCGCGCCGCCGACGCCCACGGAGTCGAGGATGATCAGAACCACCGACCGCACGGCTACGCGCTCCTCCCGGATCGAGCCGGGACTCACCCTCCGCGCTGGGCGCAGGTCACGCAGAGGCGAGCCGTAGGCCGCGCCTCCAGACGTTCCACCGGGATCTCGTTACCGCAGCTCTCGCATTTCCCGTAGGTGCCTTCGTCTATGCGAGCGATGGCGGCGACGACGGCTGCCCTCTGCGTGCGGAGCTGATCGATCAGGGCGAGGAACTCGGAGCGCTCGGTCGTTGCCTGGGCGGAGTCGGCGAACCCCTCGTCCACGTGGACCTGGATCGCATCGCCGTCGAGCTCGACGCCGTGCTCGCGGAGCTGGCGCTCGACCGCGTCGCGCTCGGCCTCGAGCGTCGCTCGGATGCCGTCGAAGTTGACCTCAGCCATCGCTTGTTTCCCCCTCCATACGGCGCCGCGGGGCGCCATCTTCAGCCGCGAGCTCGCGGATGAGAAGCCAGGTATACCTCCCGCAGCCTCTGGTCGCTTACCAGCGTATATACCTGCGTTGTGGCCAAACTCGCGTGACCGAGAAGCTCCTGAACCACCCTGATGTCGGCACCCGCGTCCAGCATGTGGGTGGCGAACGAGTGCCTCAATGTATGGGGAGATACCCTCTCCCCCACCCCGGCTCTGCGAGCGTAAGTCTTAAGTATCTTCCAACATCCCTGACGGGTAAGTCGACCACCTCTGGCATTGAGGAAGGCGGCCGCCCCACCACGGGATCCCGCCGGGCGCCGCCGGACGAGCTCTGGTCGGGCGCCGCCGAGATAGGCACCCGTGGCGGCGACGGCCGCTCGTCCGAGCGGGATGCGGCGTGACTTGCTCCCCTTCCCCGACCGCACGAGGACGGTTCCGTCGTCGAGGTCGAGGTCGTCGACGTCCAGGCCGACGAGCTCCGAGATGCGGAGACCCGCCCCGTACAGCGTTTCGAGGATCGCGCGGTCGCGCACCCCGAGAAGGGAGCCGTCGGGCTGCTCGAGCACGCTTTCAACGTCTTCCAGAGGGATAGCCTTCGGGATCGAGCGCGGCCGCTTCGGGGCCCCCACCGTGGCCGTCGGATCCACCTTCAGGCCCTTCTCTCTCCCGCAGAACCGATAGAACGAGCGGAGCGAGACGAGGACCCGAGCCACCGACGAGGGAGCGAACGGCTTCGAGGCGGGGAACTCTCCGGTGCGCAAGCGATCGAGGAACTCGGTCATATCCGCGCCTGTGGGGGCGGACCCATCGACCCCCGTCTCGGCGCAGAAGCGTCGCCACAAGGTGAGATCACGGCGATAGGACTGGACCGTGTTCGTCGCCAGCCCCCTCTCGTACTGGACGTAGCTCAGGAACTCGTCGACCCAGCGATCGACACGGCCGGTTGCCACGGCGGGCACCTAGAGGAGGTTGCCGAGGGGTACGGCCTCCAGCCCGTGGGCCTCGGCGACGGGCTCGTAGACGATCTGTCCCTTCAGTGTGTTGATGCCGAGGGCCAGGGCGGGATCCTCCCGCGCCGCCTGCTCGACGCCCTTCTCGGCCAGATCGACGACATACGGGAGCGTCGCGTTCGTCAACGCGTACGTCGAGGTGTGAGGAACCGCGCCGGGCATGTTGCCGACGCAGTAGTGGATGACGTCGTCGACGAGGTAGGTGGGGTCGGAGTGGGTGGTCATGTGCGAGGTCTCGAAGCAGCCGCCCTGATCGATCGAGATGTCGACGAGCACGGACCCCGATCTCATGCTCGTAACGATCTCCTTAGAGACGATCTTGGGGGCTTTAGCCCCGGGCACGAGCACGGCCCCGATGACTAGGTCGGCCGAGACGACCGACTCCTCGACCACCAGGCGGTTGGAGGCAAGCGTAAGGATCTTCCCCTGGTGGATGCGGTCGATGTCCCGCAGCTTGTTGATGTTCTTGTCGAGCACGACGACCTCGGCCTCCATGCCCTGAGCGATCCACGCCGCATTCGCTCCCGACATGCCGGCTCCGATCACGACGACCTTCGCGGGACGCACCCCCGAGACCCCGCCCATCAGGATCCCGCGGCCCCCATGCCCCCGCTCGAGGAGGTTCGCCCCTACATGGGGCGCCATCCGGCCGGCGACCTCGCTCATCGGGGCGAGCAAGGGCAACGATCCGTCGGGGAACTCGATCGTCTCGTAGGCGACCCCGGTGGTCCCCGAGTCGAGGAGCGCTTTCGTCACAGGTTCGCTGGCGGCCAGGTGGAGGTAGGTGAAGAGCACGAGCCCCTCACGCAGCCGATGGAACTCCTCGGGCACGGGCTCCTTCACCTTGAGGACCATGTCCCCATCCGCGAAGACCGCATCGGCGTCGGGAACCAAGGTCGCTCCGAAACGCTCGAACTCCGCGTCGGTGATGCTCGAGCCCCGTCCCGCGTCCCTCTCGATGAGAACCGAATGGTCGTGGGCGACGAGCTCGCGTACGCCCGCCGGCGTTATGGCAACCCTGTACTCGTGATCCTTGAGCTCACGAGGAACCCCTATCTTCATGAGGGGCAGGATATTGCGCTCGGACCTCCCGCGCCGCAGCGCTCCCCGCGATCAGAAACGGGTCTCGCTCAGATCCTCGCTAAGGACGACCTCGGCCCCCCGGCGGGCCAGCGCCGCGCCGACGAAATCCCGGAACAGCGGATGGGGTCGGTCCGGCCGGCTCTTGAACTCGGGATGGAACTGCCCTGCAACGAACCACGGGTGATCCGGCAGCTCGATGATCTCGACGAGGGTCCCGTTCGGCGATTCGCCCGAACAGACCAACCCCGCGTCCTCCAGCTTGCGACGGAGCCGCGGGTTGACCTCGTAGCGATGGCGATGCCTCTCGTAGATCAGTTCTGCGTCATAGGCGAGAGCCGCTTTCGATCCCGGCTTCAGCTTGCACGGGTAGGCGCCCAGACGCATCGTCCCGCCGAGGGCGCTGAGGTCCTGACCCGCGAGCACATCGACCACGGGGAACGGAGACGACGAGTCGAACTCCGCGGAGTTGGCTCCCTCGAGCCCGGCGACATCGCGGGCGAATTCGATAACCGCGCACTGCAGTCCTAGGCAGATGCCGAGGAACGGGATCCCCTGCTCGCGCGCGTACTTGACCGCCCGGATCTTTCCTTCGATCCCGCGCACGCCGAAACCTCCGGGGACGAGGATCCCGTCGACCCGGCCCAGGACCTCGTCGAGGTCGGCCGTCTCGAGATCGTCGGAGGCGATCCATACGATCTCGAGTTGAGCGTCGTGCGCGAAGCCGGCGTGCTTCAGGCTCTCCGCCACCGACAGGTATGCATCGGGGAGACTCACGTACTTGCCGATCAGGCCGATCCTGACCGGCCGATCGGCGGCATCTATCCGCGTGACGAGGGATCTCCATCCGGAGAGCTCCGGCGCGGCCGACGTCTCCAACCGCAACCGGTCCACGACGAACTCGTCCAGCCCCTCGTCCTGAAGCACGAGAGGGATCTCGTAGATGTTCCTCGAGTCCACGGCCGAGACGATCGCGTTCGTCGGAACGTCGCAGAGCAGTGAGATCTTGCGTTTGAGGCTCGGGCTGATCGGTCGGTCGGAACGACACACGATCGCGTCCGGGTGGATCCCGATGCTCCTCAGCTCGCGTACGGAGTGTTGGGTGGGCTTCGTCTTCAGCTCTTCCGCCGGACCCATGTAAGGGACGAGGGTCACGTGGATGTAGCAGGTGTCGTCGCGTCCGAGCTCGGTCTTCAACTGCCGGATCGCCTCGAGGAAGGGAAGGGACTCGATGTCTCCGACGGTCCCGCCGATCTCGGTTATGAGGACATCGGCGCCGGAATCGTCGCCCAGCCCCCTGATCCGATCCTTGATCGCTTCGGTGATGTGAGGGATCACCTGCACGGTATCGCCGAGGTAGTCGCCGCGCCGCTCCTTGGCGATCACGGACTGGTAGATCGCTCCGGTCGTGACGTTCGAGGCCTTGAACAGGTTCTCGTCGATGAACCTCTCGTAGTGGCCGAGATCCAGATCGGTCTCACCGCCGTCCTCGGTGACGAAGACCTCTCCATGCTGGAACGGATTCATGGTCCCGGGATCCACGTTGATGTACGGATCCAGCTTCTGCATCATCACGCGGAGGCCCCGCGCCTTCAGCAATCGCCCCAGAGATGCGGCCGTGAGACCTTTGCCCAAGGACGAGACAACCCCACCTGTCACGAATACGTGCTTCGCCACCAGCCCTCCGTTCCGAGTTCGACTACGAGCTTTCACCCGGCCCTCTCGCGAGGGCCTCGGCTGAGTGACGTCCCCTAGACCTGGGGGAGATGCCCTGACCCCGACGGGTTCAGGGGAAGTCTCCTCACGTTAGCACGGGGCCTCTCGTAGACGGCTAATCTCCGCCGGTCTTTCTGCTCGACGGCGACGACCGCCCCCACATGTCGAGGGCTCGGAGCCCCGGCGACGACTCGATCAGCCGACTGAAGGACCATCGCTCGGACGCCGCGTTCAGCCCCAGGAGAGATACGATCGCGACGAGCCGGGCGGGCTCGTCCAGCGACGCCGCGAGCCCGAGCCCGATCAACGCCCCGAGAGGATTGGCTCCCGCGTCGCCGAGCATCCCTCGCGCGCCGAGGTCGGCCGGCATGCAGACGAGCAGCGCGCCGATCGTTCCCGCGGCGGCGACCGTCCACGAACCGGAGCCGCCGATGACGAGCGGCATGCTGAGGAACAAGGCGACCTTGCCGGCGCGTCCGGGGGCGCGGTCCGTGAGGTTGATGAGGTTCGCGGTCAGTGCAACGACCAGTGCCACCTCTACGATCGCGGAGATGTCGGTGGTTAGCACGGCCCCGGCCGCGATCCCGGCAACCCCGCCGGTGACCAGTTTCACCAGACCACCGGTGACCCGCCCTCGCCGGAGGGCTCCGAGATGCCCCCTGAACCCCCGCGGCCGCTCGTCGCCCCGGGCGTCGTCCCACACCCCGGCGGCCCCCATAGCGACGATCAGCAGCCCCGCGGCCGCAAACATCCGTGGGGAGCCCGACTCCACCCATCTGAGCTCGCCGGCGATCGTTCCCACCAGGACGGCCATCGCCCCTCCCGCGGCCAGTGGTGCTCCCAGTACGGCGGGCACTCGGGCGCCGTCGATGTTGGAGCGCTGGAGCGCCGCGGGAGCCGTGCGCAGGGCCACCGTCATCACGGGGACCGCCACGCCGGCGCCCATGAGCGCGAGGAGAGCAGCTTCTAGTGCCGTCCCGGCGTCGATCACGCCCGCCCCTCCTGGGCCCGCCGCTCGAGCACGAGATGGAGAAGGAGAGACATAGGGGCGAGGAAGGAGAGCACCATCGCGGGGACGACTATGCCCGAGTCGTTCACCGCGAACCCGACGACGGCGAGCAGCAGTCCCCCGATCAGGCCGGCGCGAACCTTCGGGAAGGTCACCGCGAGACGGCGCCAGCGACCCTTCGGCCGGAGCAAGAGCCAGGCGATGACGCCGAGGGCAGGCGGAACGAGGTAGGTCCAGATCGTCGAGCGGAAGACGCGCAGGTTCGTGCGGATCTTCCTCCCCACGGTGTCACCGAAGACCTCCCAGCCCCGCGCCCGGATGTCCTCGAACAGGCGTCCGAGGTGGGTCCTGTTCTCGGACGGGCGGGACAGGTCCACGGCGAGGAAGAGGCCGAGGGCGACCAAACCGGCGAGGGCCGCGACCAGGACGACGCGAAGCGTCGGTCGCTTGCCGATCAGAAGCATGAACGTGATGGCGAGCACGGGGACGAGCGAGATGATTCCGCCGACGTCGCTACCGAGCGCCGGAGCGCCGTCGACGATCACCGTGATGACGAAGAGGCCGCCCACCACCCAGAACACCCACGGTTCGGCCGGCCACCGGTTGACGAGGAGAGCGCCCGTCATGAGGCTTGTCGTCCCGAGGATCGCGAAGGCGATGTTCCCAAGTCCCGTGAAGCGACCGGCGACGATCGGATCGTTGCCGAAGACGGCGTTGAGTTGCAGCGCGTCTAGGAACGTTAGGTCCACGATGAACAACAGAACGGTAGCTGCCGTCAATGCCAGCAAACGGTCGAGAGGTGAACGGATGGCCAGCATGACGATCGTTACGAGGGCAACGTCGATCGCGATCAGTGTCGCGATGAACCAACCGGTACCGAGCTCGTGCCCGTCGATCGGCGTTGCAAGATAGGAGCCGACGGGAAAGGCCACGATCGCAAGCCCCGCCAACTCGAGCCACTTCGGGATCGGCGGATGATCCGCGGCGTGCCCGGTTCGGTCGCGTCGCATGAGCAGGACGATCGCCGTCGCGTAGACGACTATCTGGAAGATCACGAACCCCGTTGCGAGACCTGCCTGTAGCCCGTGAGCGAAGACCGATTCGTCATCGAGGTTCACCGCCCGCGCCACCCGGTCGCCCTCGGTGGGATGGGCGACGAAGGTCCGGCCCAACATCGTGTCCGGCCGCTCGATCCCAAGGTGCTGAAGGATCGTCGGTGCGATGTCCGGGAGGGTGACGATGCCCGCCTCGCGCGTGGACGCCGAATCCATCGTGGACCCGGCAGGGAAACCCGGCCCCCTCGCGATCGCGACCCCCAGATGAACATCGGTATCCCACCACGGCGAGGTGGGAGAGACGACCAGCAGCAGATCCTCGGGATCAACGGCCGCGGTGATGTGCCCGAGGAGGTCGTCCGCCTCCCTCAGTGAGCGCTCGTGCTCCGCGGGAGGAGGCCCACCGACCTCCACCGCGTAACGATCGAGTCGCGCGAGATCCCCGTCCATGACGACGATCGTCGAGCACGGGATCGCCAGCGCATCGTCGAAGGCCTTCTCCATCGCGGCGTCGTCCGTCGCGACGCCGTACGGTGCGCCGGGGTCCGCGGTGAGAAGCTCCGGGCCCACCGCGGCGTAATCGGTCGCGCCGCTCCGGTCCATGGTGGCGAGCAACGGCCACCGTCCCCATCCCGCGGGCGTCGGCGGCGGGAGCCCGGGGTCTCCGTTGCCGATCGCGATGACCGGATCATCGATCGCGCCGGCCAACGCCCCCGCCTCCGCGTGGTAGTCGGCAATCTCGGCGATCTCCTCGATCTCGGAGACCCCCGATGCCCCTACCGACGCTCGTAGGTCGGTCGGGAGCGCGACGTCCTCGAGTAGCGGGTCGGACGAGGTGACCGGATCGCCTCTCATCTCGTAGGCGACCGCGCCCGCCGAACCTCCGCCATCGGTTCTCGTCCCGGCGCCGATCGTGGCGAAACCCGAGGCATAGG
>JBOGXG010000311.1:0-5225 GCA_050694195.1 Actinomycetota bacterium
CCACGAAGCTCGACAAGGGCTGGCACACCTACTACTGCCAGCTGCACGCCTGGATGCGAGGCTCCTTCTACGTGAAGTGACCGTCTGCGCCTCACCGACATGCCCGGCAACGAGTCCGAGCCGGACAGGCCCCTAGTCGTCCCGCCCTCGGAAAGGCTGTTTTGGGCGCGAAAGGTGCACAGACGTTCACGTTTCGCGCCGAGAACCAAACCGGCGGTGCGCCGCACTCCTGAGAAACACGCCCGGGCCTGGGGCGCCCCGGCCGTTTCGCGGGCGCGCGGGCTCGTTGATCCACGGATCGTCCCGATATATCCCCCTCGGCTTAGCCGGCGGCCGTTGGTAGCCTTGCATCCGCTTCCTGGGGAGACCTGCGGCTATGTCAGACGTACGACTCGAGGCCATAACGAAGGAATTCAAAGAGATCGTCGCGGTGCGCGACGTGAGCCTCAGCGTCGAAGAGGGGGAGTTCTTCTCCCTGCTCGGTCCCTCCGGATGCGGCAAGACGACGACGTTGCGCATGATCGGTGGGTTTGAGGAGCCGACGGCCGGTCGCATCTTCCTCGGCGGCAGCGACGTTACTCACGTGCGGCCGTACAGACGTGACGTCAACACCGTGTTCCAGTCCTACGCCCTCTTCCCCCACCTCGACGTCTTCGAGAACGTGGCTTACGGCCTGAAGCGCAAGCGGGTGCCGAAGGCAGAGATCAGGAAGCGCGTGGGAGACATCCTCGACCTCGTCGATCTCGCCGGCTTCGCAACGCGGAAACGCAACCAATTGTCGGGAGGGCAGCAGCAACGCGTGGCTCTTGCTCGCGCCCTCGTCAACCGACCACAGGTGCTCCTCCTCGACGAACCGTTGGGAGCGCTCGACCTGAAACTCAGGCGGCAGATGCAGACGGAATTGAAGCGGATCCAGCAAGAGGTCGGCATCACCTTCATCTACGTAACGCACGACCAGGACGAAGCGATGACCATGTCGGATCGGCTCGCGGTGATGAACGGTGGACGCATGGAGCAACTCGGCCCGCCCGAGGAGGTGTACGAGAGGCCGGCGACCGACTTCGTTGCCGGCTTCCTAGGGGCGTCGAATCTCCTCGAGGGAGAGGTCGAGAGCGCCTCCGGAGATGTGGTGAAGGTGCGTTTGTCGTCGGGCGAAACGGTGACGTTACCGACGGCGCACCTTCCAGTAACGAGCGGCCCGATCAAGGTCGGTGTTCGTCCCGAAAAGCTCCACCTCGTGCGCGCGGAGGGCTCCGAGGTGGATCACGGGAATTCGATCTCCGCAACGGTTCACATGTCGACCTATCAGGGAGTGAGCACGTCTTACCGGTGCCGTACGGCATCGGGTGCGGATGTCGAGGTCTACGTTCAGAACGTCAGTGGTTACGAGGCCGTTGGGGCCGGAGCCGAGGTACGGCTGTCGTGGGCACCGTCCCACACGTTCGGTGTGGTTCCGTCGGTTGCCGGGATACCGGAAGAAGAAGAGGAGGCAGTGTGACGCAGGACCACGGGTTCGAGATGCTCTTCGGGAGAAGCCATGCTCTGTCGCGGCGCCAGCTGCTTAGACGTATGGGCGTGGGCGCCGGGGCTCTGTCGGTCGGCGGGTTCCTCGCCGCCTGCGGTGTCGAAGGCGGCTCCGAGGACGGCGACGATCCTGCGGCGAGGAACGAACTCACCACGACGGAGCGCACGGGTCAGTTCATCTTCGCCAACTGGCCGCTCTACATCGACAAGGCGCAGGGACGCCGCCCGACCTTGGATGACTTCACGAAGGCGACCGGCATCGAGGTCGACTACAAAGAGGTCATCGAGGACAACGAGAGTTTCTTCGGGACGATCCGCGAGCCGCTGAGCAACGACGACACGATCGAGTACGACCTCATCGTCGTCACCGACTGGTTGATCGCGAAGATGGGCAGGCTCGGTTATCTGGAAGAACTCGATCACTCTCGTCTGCCGCAGTTCGCCGAACACGCGGCCGACCTGTACAAGGATCCGAGCTTCGATCCGGGCAACAAGTACAGCGTGCCGTGGCAATCAGGCATCACGGGCATCGGTTACAACCCCGAGCTCACGGGACGCGAGCTCACGAGCTTCGAGGATCTGTTCGATCCCGCGTTCAAGGGCAAGGTTGGCATGTTCAAGGAGATGCGCGACACGATGAACCTGACCCTGCTCGGGCTCGGACTCGATCCGACCGGGGCCACGGTCGAGGACGCCGCCCAGGCGCAGGAGAAACTGCTGGAGCAGCGAGAGGCGGGGATCGTGCGCCAGTACTACGGCAACGAGTACACCGACGCGCTGATCCGTGAGGACCTGTGGGCGACGATGGCGTGGTCGGGCGACATCTTCCAGCTCAAGTTCGACAAGCCCGAGCTCGAATTCATCGTGCCGGAGGAGGGCGGGATCCTGTGGGTAGACAACATGGCGATCCCCGACGGCTCCGAGCACCCGATCGACGCGATGGAGTTCATGAACTACGTGTACGACCCGATCGTCGCGGCGCAGATAGCCGCGTGGGTCAACTACATCTGTCCCGTTCCCGAGGCTCAGGACATCCTCCGGAAGCAGGCACGGGACGAGAAGGATGACTACACCGCGCAGGTCGCCGAGAGCCCCCTCGTCTTCCCGACCGAGGAGATGTCGGCGCGGCTGACGCACTACGCCGATCTGAGTGAAGAGGACGAAGAGGCGTGGAACGATCTCTTCGGCGAAGTCATCCAGGGATGAGCCAGGCGGAACCCGTTCGGTGAGCGAGCCTCGCCGCGGACGTATCGTTCCCTACCTGCTGTCGCTCCCGGGAACGGCGTGGCTCGCCGTTTTCTTCTTCATCCCGGTGGCGACGATGGTGTCGCTGTCGCTTCAGGAGGGATCCCTCGAACGGGGCTATACCTTCACGGGCCGATGGCAGAACTACACGGATGCGTTCAGCAAGTACGACACGCAGATATTCCGTTCGCTCCTGTACGGCCTGATCGTCACGGTGGCGACGCTCGTCATCAGCTATCCGATGGCGTATTGGATCGCAACGAAGGCAGGGCGGAGGAAGAACCTCTACCTCCTCCTCATCTTGCTGCCGTTCTTCATCCCGTTCGTCATCAGGACGTTGTCGTGGAAGTTCATCCTTGCCGACGAGGGCATCTTCCTCGGCACGCTGAAGGACATCGGCGTGCTCGCGGACTCCTATCAGGTGCTGGCGACACCCCTCTCCGTAGTGAGCGGACTCATCTACAACTTCCTTCCCTTCATGGCGTTGCCGTTGTACGTGGCTCTCGAACGCCTCGACCCGGCGATGCTCGATGCTGCCTACGACCTGTATTCGAACAAGGTGCAGGCGTTCTTCCGCGTGATCTTCCCGCTGTCGCTCCCCGGAGTCTTCGCCGGGTCGCTCTTGACGTTTATCCCGTCGGTCGGCGATTTCGTCAACGCCGAATTACTCGGGGGGATCAACACGACGATGATCGGGAACGTCATCCAGCGCGAGCTCCTGACCACGAACGACTATCCCGAGGGGGCCGCGCTGTCGTTGCTGTTGATGGCCGGGATCCTGGTCGGGGTCTTCCTCTACATACGGGCCGTGGGTAGCGAAGAGGCGCTCGGCTGATGGCAATCGCGGAGGCCGCGCGTCCGGTCGTCGACCAGCGCCCACCGAGCCCGCGTTCGCGATCCGGTTGGTTCCTTCCCCTCTACACCGCGATCGTTATCGCTTACCTCTTTATCCCGATCATCGTGATGGCCCTTTTCGGCTTCAACGACATCTCGGGCCGCTTCAACTTCGCGTGGCAGGGATTCACTCTGCGGTGGTATCGCGAGCTGTTCCAGATCCCCGAGCTGACGGAGGCGCTGCGGAACTCGCTGGTGATCGCGGTGATGTCGACCACGGTGTCGACGGCTTTCGGGACGCTGATCGCCCTCGCGCTAACGCGCTACCGGTTCCGGGGACGAGGGACGATGAACGTCGGCATCTTCCTCCCCATGGCGACGCCGGAGATCGTGATGGGTGCCTCGCTGCTGGGGCTCTTCGTGACGCTCCAGGTCGACCGCGGCATGCTCACGATGATCATCGCTCACATCATGTTCTCGATCTCTTTCGTCGTGGTGACGGTCAGGGCGCGCATCGCCGGGTTCGATCTCAGCCTCGAGGATGCCGCGGAGGATCTCGGCGCGTCGCCGCTCACGACCTTCTGGACCGTGACGTTCCCGTTGATCTTCCCGGGGATCCTCGCGGCAGCCCTCCTCGCCTTCGCGCTGTCTATAGACGATTTCGTGATCACTCTGTTCAACGCGGGAGGAACCACCTGGTTCCCTGGCTGGGTGTACGGGGCGTCGAGGATCGGCGTGCCACCGCAGGTGAACGTGATGGGTACTCTCATCTTCATGCTGGGAGCGGCGTACGTCCTGTTCAGCGTCATCCGTTCGCGTAGACATGCGGATCAATAGGCCCGATGAGCCTGCCTATACGGGCGGGCCGACGTTCCGCAAGGTTCCGCTGGCTCTCTCGGCGGACGAACTCACCGGCGCCGATGTCGTCATCGTGGGTGCTCCGATGGACGACATGGTCACGAATCGTCCGGGTACCCGGTTCGGCCCCCGCGAGATCCGCGTGGCTTACGAGGGGGGCGGCGATCCCGAGGGATGGCACATGGACCTGGGCGTTGATCCGTTCGTCGCGTTGAAGGTGGTCGACCGCGGCGACGCGTCGGTCAGGCCGGCGGACGCCTACGCGAGCCATCGGGCGATCCGGGCGGCGGTGAGCGAGGTCGTGACCGCGCGGGCGGTTCCGATCGTGCTCGGCGGAGACCATTCGATCGCGTTCCCCGACATATCCGCGGTGGCGGAAGGTCTGCCCCACGGATCCCTCGCGGTGGTCCAGTTCGATACCCACACGGACACCGGGACCCAGAACTGGGGCGTCGAGTGGGCGCACGGAACACCGTTCCGCCATCTCGTCGATCGCGGGGTGATCCCGGGGCCGCGCCTGGTGCAGGTCGGGATCCGCGGCTACTGGCCCAACCCCGAGGAGTTCGCCTGGGCCCGCGACGCCGGTGTCCGGTGGCATCGCATGGAGTCGGTGGTGGAACGCGGTATCGATGCGGTGGTCGACGGCGTCGTCGAGGAGATCGCCGACGCCGATCACCTCTTCTTGTCGATCGACATCGACGTCCTCGATCCCGCGTTCGCGCCGGGGACGGGAACGCCGGAACCCGGGGGCATGACCACGCGCG
>JBOGXG010000312.1:0-5882 GCA_050694195.1 Actinomycetota bacterium
CATCTGAACCCGTGTGGTTCAAGATCGAGGACGGCTTCGTCACCGACGTCAAGGGAGGGGCCGACGCTCTTCTGATCCGTGAGCATCTCCGCTCGTTCGATGACAGCAGGGCATACGCGATCTCCCACATCGGCTGGGGGATGAACGAAGATGCGAGATGGACAGCTCTCGCCACAGGATCGACCTGGGACGCGCGCGCCGTGTTGGGAAGCGTCCTCTTTTCTACCGGTCCGAACCTGGAGCTCGGAGGGACCAACGACACGCGCTGCCACCTCGATTTCCCGATGAATGGGTGTTCGCTCTATCTGGACGGGCGCCTGATCATCGACCACGGAGAGATGCTCTAGCTATCGATACATACCCCTTCTTAAGACCTATCCATCGAAGGAAGTCCCAGGGTCATGCAGCCTGAGATATTCGCGGTGATGGCTTCCCTGTTTTTCGCGGGCAGTCAGATCCTGATGAAGATAGGGAGACGCGACACAAGCGTGGTCGCCGGCCTCCTCGTCTCTCTCGCTACGGGATCGGCCGTGAGCCTCACTGCTTGCCTCTTCACCTCACGCGGTGACTTCGACCTGTCGTCCGCCCTGCTCTTCGCCGTCGCGGGTTTCTTCGGAACGGGGATCGGCCGGATCTTGACGATCATGGCCGTCGACCGGCTCGGTCCCTCGACGTCGGTGCCACTACAGGGAAGCGCTTACCCGGTGGCCGCCGTGCTCTACGGCGTGCTTTTCCTGGACGAGAACATGCGCGGCGCGCAGGTTGCCGGATTCGCGATGATCCTCATCGGCGTTTGGCTCTTATCTCGATTCGAAGCGGCGCCCCCTTCCTCTCCGTCGGTTACCGAGCTCTCATCCGAGAAGAGGGAAAGGAAACGTTTCATGCGACCGGGGGCAGCTCTCCCGCTACTCGCCGGGCTCTGTTACGCGACCTCCGACATCTTCCAGAAGGATGCCGTCCAGACACTCGACGACCCCATCCTTGGACTCACCCTCGGTGTGCTCACCGGATCGTCGTTCTGGTTAGTGGCCGCATTGATCCACAAGCCTCTGCGTCAGAAGATCGAGTTCGGTAAGGGTACGAAGTACTTCGCACTAAGTGGTTTCTTCGGAACCGCTGCGATCCTCGCCGTTATACGAGCGTTCGAGTCCGGAAATCTCTCAGTCGTCACCCCGATCACCGCCGCGCAGCCTCTACCGACCCTGATCCTTTCCGCCATCTTCTTGCGGGGCATAGAACGCATCACTCCGACAATCGTCGTGGGGGCCATCTCCGTATTACTGGGAACGATCCTGATCTCCCTTTGACCCTAGGCCCCTGCCGGTACCTTGACTCCGAACTTCTCGTCGCCCTTGGTGCTCGCAAGTCCCATAAGGGTGATCGTCGCCGACAAGCTCACGAGACCCAGCCACTGCGTCCCCGTTAGGGAATCGCCGAAGGCAACGTAGTTGATCAGAACCGCGCTCAGGGGGAACGCCAACTCCGCCAGGGTCGCCCCGGCTGCGGATGTGTTCGAAAGGCCTCTGTAGTAGAGCAGCAATGCGATCAGTCCGGGAATGAGGGCGAGGAGCAGGAGGGCCAAGATCTCGCGAGTGCCCACCAGCGAGACGTCGTTGAACGATCCAAGGACCCAAGCGACAATTCCACTCACGGGGAGACCCACCAAGAAGCGCAGGCCCGTGAGCTCGCTATGCGCGATCCGGCTTGCGAGGCGCCGACCGAAGACCGTACCGAGGGCCCACAGGGTGGCGGCCCCGACTGCCAAGGCAGCCGGGAGAACACGGGGTCCGGTTAAATCGGTCGGGGAGTCGAAGGTGATGAGAAAGGCTCCTGCAAGCCCCGCCGTCATGAACAACCAATAGCGAGTAAGGAGACGTTCACCGAGGAAGAGCCAAGCTCCCAGCACGGCGATGAGCGGTTGGACCTTCTGGAGCAACAACGGTGTCGTTGGGTCGCCGTACGTGAAGGCCTCGGTGAACAGGATCGTCGCCAGGGCCGATGCTCCCGCGCCGATGAAGAGCAAAGCCATCCGCTCAGAAACAGACATCGCACGAACCACGCGGAGGCCCCGAAGCCATAAGGGCAACGTCATGACCGTCAACAGCAGGTGCTCGACGAACACGATCAGCGGAGCGGGAAGGTCCAGTGCTAGACCGCGGCGGAAGAGGGCATCGCTCCCCCACATCGCAGCGGCGATAGCCACCAGGACATAACCGGGCAGCGCCGTAACGGCCACCGGCATGCCTGCCTCGCGCGCCAACGTCCGTGAGGGCTCGCGCTTTATGCCGGAACTCCTTTACAGGGAGGAGCCGATAGGACTATTTTGTATCCTATATCCAAGGAGGCCTGCGTGCGCACATCAGAGGTGTCTTTCTTCAGTTATGGCGAGAAGATCTCAGCGTTGTGGAGAACCCCGGAGTCTGTCTCGGGACCGCTCCGGACCATCGTGCAAGGTCCCGGCTGGCTCGGGCTGAAGGACGCGAACCTATATGTGCGCTATCACGAGGCACTCACGGCGACCGGCTTCGGGGTCCTGATCTTCGACTATCGCGGCTTCGGTGGATCGAGTGGCGACAAAGTCCTCTCCCCCAGGAATCAGTTCGAGGACCTCGTGAACGCCGTTACGTATCTCACCACTCGGGAGGATGTCGACGCCGACGCCATCGCAGCGTTCGGGAGCGGCGGGACCGGGGGCGGGAATGCGGTGCTCCTGGCCGCCGCGGATGAACGGGTCACGTGCGCAGTTAGCCAGGTGCCCGTCGCCGACGGCGCCGATTGGTTGCATCGGATGCGCCCCGAGCATGCGTGGTTGGCATTCCTTGAAGAACTCGACGTGGATCGCAAAGAACGGGTTACGCAAGGACACGGACGAGATGTTCATCCCCGCGAAGACATCATGGTGCCGACTCCAGAACGCCGCGCTACTAAGGTCAAGGCAGACGTCGACGACCGCATCCCGACCTCCATCTCTCTCGCCGCAGCCGATGAGATCCTCGCATACCGTCCGATCGATGCAGCCGCAGGTCTGACGAAACCACTTCTCGTCATCGGGATCGACAAGGACGCCACTACCCCCACGGATCATGCTGTAGCCCTTTACGAAGCCGCCAAAGGTCCCAAACAGCTGATCATTCAGCGGCATACGACTCATTACGCCGCCTATGACGACTACTGGGAGATCGTCACCCCTCGGATCGTCGAATGGTTCGAGCGCTACAACCGGAACGGCAATGTGGTTGTGCATTCACGCACCGACTCTCCTGAAACCATCGAAAACATCTAAGGAGGGATAGTTGACCATTGATCTGCGAGTCTCCAATGCGAAGGTGCTCACAGCCGAAGGCTCCGTTGAAGCCGATGTCTTGGTTGACGATGGGGTCATCGTTGGACTCGTCGGTCCCAACGTCGAAGTCACTGCTGTCCAGACCATCGATGCATCCGGCCAGGTCCTTCTGCCCGGGATGATCGATGTGCACGTTCACACCAGAGAACCCGGCTACACGCACAAGGAGGACATCACCACTACCACGGAGCAGGCTGCTGCCGGTGGGGTAACCACAATCTTTGGCATGCCCAATCTCGAGCCACCTACTATCACGGCCGCCGCACTGGACGACGTTCTCGAGATGTACGCGAAGAAATCGCTCGTCGACTACAACCACAATCCGGCCGCTACGGTCTTCGACGAGATCCCAAAGATGGCGGAACGAGGCATCGCAGCTTTCAAGATCTACATGGTCGTGGATACCGGTCGGACGTATCCACATCCGGCAGGGACGGGGATGCACAACCACGGCGACATCCTCAAAGCGATGGACACCATCGCCCCCACCGGCCTGGTGTTGATCGTGCACCCGCACGATCAGATGCTGATGGATTACATCGAGGGAGAGCCTCTCTCGAAGGGCGACAACACACCCAGGGCCTACGCCGAGGCCTACGCGTCCCGCGAGGGCGTCATCTGGGACACGGCTTGCGATGTGATCATCAGGTTGGCCGAAGCCGCAGGATGCAAACTACATATCGCCCATATGCAAACGCGCCGTGCGATAGACGCTGTACGGCGCGCGAAGGCACGAGGCGTTCAGGTCACCTGCGAGGTCAACCACTGGGCGCCTTTCCTCTCTCGGTGGGAAGACATCGAACGCCTTGGCCCCTATGCACTGTCCTATTGGATCCCGGACGACGCACGTGAAGCCGTCTGGGAAGGCATCGGGGACGGCACGATAGACGTGCTTGCTTCCGATCATGCTCCTCACACACGCGAAGAGAAAGAGATCGGTTGGGACAAGATGTGGAGCTCGCACACAGGCACACCGGGCATCCAGTACCAAGTCCCCCTCGCCCTCGACGCTGCACTGAAAGGGCAACTTAGTTTCGAGCGCTTAGTCGAGATCACATCAACCGCCCCGGCCCGCATCTTCGGGCTTGACGATCGCAAGGGGTTCATCAGGCCGGGATATGACGCGGACTTCGTGATCGCCGATCTCGACGCACCTTGGACGATAACTAATGAAGGCGTCCTCTCTCGATGCGGATGGACGCCATACGACGGAAGAGAGTGCAGAGCGCGGATCCAGAGAACATTCGTGCGGGGCCAGGAGGTCTACGCCGACGGTGTGGTTCTCGGAAAACCAGGAATGGGGCGTTTGTCCGGTCGAAGCGAGAGGAGTGTTCGAGATGGCGAAGTACGGTCTGCTGCTTCCTCACTTCGGTGAATACGCCGATCGCGACAGGCTTATCGAAGGGGCGAAACTCGCCGAGGAGATGGGCTTCGACTCGATATGGGTGCGAGATCATCTCATCTTCGAGCCCCACGGCGAGATGGAGAAACCCAACCGGACCTTCTATGAAGCTCTAACCACCCTCACGGTCCTCGGAGCGGTCACCGAACGGATCCAGTTAGGTACCGGATCGCTGATCCCCTTCCGGCACCCACTTAACACAGCGCTCATCGTCGGAACGATGACTCAGCTGCTCGGCCCTCGGATCATCCTCGGATTCGGAGGCGGCACGTTCGATCATGAATTCGACGCAGTTGGTTTGGGCGAGGCTGTCCGAACCGATCTCGTTAGGTCGAACGCTCAGGTACTTCGAAAGGTGTGGACGGAGAACGATGTCGCGTACGAAGATGGGTATTTCAACTTCCATGATGTGACGGTCGAGCCGAAGCCGGTTGGAGGCCCGCCTCCGATCTGGAATTGCGGCAACACCCCGGCTTCTGCTCGGCGCGCCGTCGAATACTGCGACGGATGGATGCCGGGCCGCATCTCCCTCGCAACCTTGCGATCGCGTGTTGAACTGATGGACAAGAAGGCCGAGGAAGCGGGCCGTTCGCGACCGACGGTGGGGGTCATCCCGCCAACCTCCGTCGACAAGGATCGAGACAAGGCACTCTCATACGTGAACGTCGAGGGCCTTCTGACGTGGGCGAATAAGGCCAAGTACTGGGTGAAGCCTCCGTCGGGACGATTCGAGACCTGGGAGGACCTCGAAGGGACGCTCATAGCGGGAACTCCTGATGACGTGGTCAAGGAATGTGAAAAATTCGAGGCGTCGGGCGTGGACCACCTCGTGTTCGACTTCCGGTTCAAGTTCGATCAATGGTCCGACCAGATCCGTTTGCTCGGCGAAGAGGTTCTCCCTAAGCTCCGCTGATCCACTCGGTCGCCGAGGCATCATCCAAATGGGTTGTGAGAGTCACTTCTCGACCGCATGTGTACGCCTCGAACCATCGGACGATCCGCGGCGTGACCGTCTCCCAGTACCTGTCGTAGGCGTCCTAGTGAGACGTGTGGCGCTGCACGACCATCTCACGCGGCCCACAGACAGCCTCGTAAAGCCGCAACACCTGGTCCATGGGTGTAAGGGAGTCGCTTTCG